>JAGPEO010000006.1 GCA_018056925.1 Phycisphaerae bacterium | reverse complement strand
GAGGCGTACGTCGAGTGAGTGCGCCAGGCCGGACATATGTAGGCGGCTCAGGGCCGTGCGTAAGGCGTCATTCATGGGGTTGGGCTCCGCGCTTCCCACAGGATGGGCGCGAGTGGCCGCGGTGATAATGGATAGTACAGCAGCGGCGCCTGCGCGGGAACGGGAAGGGATTCCCGTAAGCGGCGTGCGAGACGGATTCACGCACGAGCGGGGCGCGTGTCGCGCGCGCTCCGGCGGGTGGCTTCAGCCGTGCCTACGGCACTTTAGGTGCGCGCGGTGTATCGATCCCAGCGTTTCACGCTGGGCTACGGTCATGCCGTGCCTACGGCACTCAAGGGGACAAGGCGGTTGCGGGCCAGGGTGATAGAGTGATAAGGTGATAGGGTGATAAGGTGATAAAGGACGGAGCGGGCTCAGGTTAGCAAAATCGAATGCCTGCATACATGAGCATCTGACCGCGGCCCCATGCCAGCCAGCGTCCTACCAGTGGCAAAAAACTGGAGGGCGAGGCTCCCGGGGGCCTCGCCCTCCACCAGTTTTGCGGCTGTGCCGGTGCGTCCGTTGGCGGCCTTGCCGACGCGCCCGTTAGCCTTGTTAGGACGCGGCCGGGGGCGTTTGTTGCGTTGCGCCGTTGCCGTCGGGGCTCATGTGCATGGCCGCGAGCTGCTCGTATAGGCGCCAGCGGGCGGCCACGTCTTGTTGACCGAGGGCCAGCAGGCGCTTGGCTTCTTCCGGCTTGCTCTTGGTCAGCATCTTGAAGCGCGTCTGCTCGTAGGCGTAATCCTCGAACGAAATCGACGGCTTCTTCGAATCAAGCTGCAACGGGTTCTTGCCTTCGGCGGCCAGCTCCGGGTTATAACGGAACAGCGGGAAGTGGCCGCTCTTGACCGCCTTCTCTTGCGTTTGCAGACCCTGCCGCATGTTGATGCCGTGAGCGATGCAGTGGCTGTAGGCGATGATCAGCGACGGTCCGTCGTACGCCTCGGCCTCGACCAGCGCCCGCACGGCCTGGCCGTCGTTGGCGCCCAGGGCGATCGTCGCGACGTACACGTTGCCGTAGGTCATCGCCATCATGGCCAGGTTCTTCTTGCCCGCGGGCTTGCCGCCGGCCGCGAACTTGGCCACCGCACCACGCGGCGTGGACTTCGAGCACTGCCCGCCGGTGTTGCTGTAAACCTCGGTATCGAGCACCAGGATGTTTACGTTGCGGCCGCAGGCCAAAACGTGATCCAGGCCGCCGTAGCCGATGTCGTACGCCCAGCCGTCGCCGCCCATGATCCAGACGCTCTTCTTGACGAGCATGTCGGCCAAATCGAGCAGTTGGCGAGCCTCGGGCAAGTTCACCTGGGCCAGCTTGGCCTTCAGCGCTGCGACGCGTTTGCGCTGCAGGTCGATGTCCGCATCGGTTTTCTGTACGGCGTTGAGCAGCCCGTCCGCCAGGTCGGCGCCGATCTGCTCGCGCAGCTTGCCGACCAGCTCGCGGGCGAACTCAGCGTGCTTGTCGATGGTCAGCCGGTAGCCGAAGCCGAACTCGGCGTTGTCCTCGAATAGCGAGTTGCACCAGGCCGGTCCGCGGCCCTGCGGGTTCATGGCCCAGGGCGCGGTGGGCAGGTTGCCGCCGTAAATCGAGGAGCAGCCGGTCGCGTTCGACATGACGGCGCGGTCGCCGAAAAGCTGGGTGATCAGCTTGATATATGGCGTTTCGCCGCAGCCGGCACAGGCGCCGGAATACTCGAACAGCGGCTGCAGGAACTGCGAGCCCTTGACGCTCTTGATGTTCAGCTTGCTGCGATCCGTCTCAGGCAGCGAGAGGAAGAAGTCGTAATTCTCGCGTTCGCGCTCGCGGATCGGCGGCTGGAACTCCATGTTAATGGCTTTGTGCTTGGGCTCCTGCTTGTCCTTGGCCGGGCAGACCTCAATGCACAGGGCGCAGCCGGTGCAGTCCTCGGGCGCGACCTGGACGGTCGTCTCGTAGCCCTCGAACTCGCGGCCGATGTACTTCTTGTGCCTGAAGCTGGCCGGGGCGCTGGCTAGGAGCTTGGCGTCGTAGGCCTTCATGCGGATGGCGGCGTGCGGGCAAACGATCGCGCACTTGCCGCACTGGATGCACAGGTCCGGGTTCCAGACCGGGATTTCCAGGGCGATGTTGCGCTTTTCCCAACGCGTGGTCGCGATCGGGAACGTGCCGTCGCACGGCAGCTTGCTGGTCGGCAGCTCGTCGCCCTTGAAGACAATCATCGGGCCGAGGACTTCCTTCACGAAGTCGGGCGCTTCCTCGGGCACGGCCGGCCGCATGCGGAGCTTGCTGGTGGCCTTGGCCGGCACGGGGATTTCGTACATGTTGGCGATGGTCTGATCGACCGCGGCCCAATTCTTCTTGACGACTTCCTCGCCCTTGCGGCTGTATTCCTTCTTGATGGATTTCTTGATGGCCTCGATGGCCTGCTCGCGCGGCAGCACGCCGGAGATGGCGAAGAAGCAGGTCTGCATGATGGTGTTCACGCGGCCGCCCATGCCGGTGGCCTTGGCCACGGCGTAGGCGTCAATCGCGTAGACCTTCAGCTTCTTGTCGATGATCTGCTGCTGGACTTCGACGGGCAGACGATCCCACGTTTCCTCTTTGGGGAACGGGCTGTTGAGCAGGAAGACGCCGCCCGGGTTCAGCGTCGAGAGCATGTCGAAGCGCTCGAGGAAGGCCCAGTTGTGGCAGGCGACGAAGTTGGCCGAGGTAATGAGGTAGCTGGACCGGATCGGCTTCGGGCCGAAACGCAGGTGCGAGGCCGTCATAGAGCCGGCCTTCTTCGAGTCGTAGACGAAGTAGCCTTGGGCGTAGTTGTCCGTGTCCTCGCCGATGATCTTGATCGAGTTCTTGTTCGCGCCGACCGTGCCGTCCGAGCCCAGGCCGAAGAACAGGGCCCGAACGACGTCCTTGTCCTCGGTCACGAATTTCGGGTCGTAATCCAGGCTGGAACCGGTGACGTCTTCCTTAATGCCGATCGTGAAGTAGTTCTTGGGCTGGGCGGCCGCCAGGTTGTCGTACACGCCCTTGACCATGGCCGGCGAGAATTCCTTGCTGGACAGGCCGTAACGCCCGCCAACCACGCGCGGCATGCTGGGCAGCGGCAGATTTCCAGCCGCGACACACTCGCCCAGGCCGGCCACGACGTCCTTGTAGAGCGGCTCGCCCGCGGCGCCCGGCTCCTTGGTACGGTCGAGAACCGCGATCGCTTTGACGGTCTTGGGCAGGACTTTGAACAGCTCGGAAGCCACGAACGGGCGGTACAGGCGGACTTTGACCAGGCCGACCTTCGCGCCGTGGGCGTTCAGGTAATCGACGGTCTCGTGGGCCGCCTCGGCGCCCGAGCCCATCATGACGATTACGCGATCGGCGTCCGGAGCCCCGACGTAATCGAACAGGTGATACTGCCGGCCGACGACCTTGGCGAAGCGGTCCATGACCTTCTGCACGACTTGCGGGCAGCGGTTGTAGAACGGGTTGACCGTCTCGCGGGCCTGGAAGAACACGTCCGGGTTCTGGGCCGAGCCTCTCAGCTTCGGGCGGTCGGGCGTGAGGGCACGCTCGCGGTGGGCCCGTAGGGCGGTCTCGTCCAGCATGGCCAGCATATCCTCGCGCGTCAGCTCTTCGATCTTGTTGACCTCGTGCGAGGTGCGGAAGCCGTCGAAGAAGTGCACGAACGGCACGCGCGACTCGAGCGTGGCGGCGTGCGCGATCAGGGCCATGTCCGTCACTTCCTGCACCGACCCGGAGCACAGCATGGCGAAGCCGGTCGAACGGCAGGCCATCACGTCGCTGTGATCGCCGAAGATCGAGAGGGCATGCGTGGCCAGCGTGCGGGCCGTAACGTGGAAGACGGTCGGCAGCAGTTCGCCGGCCATCTTGAACATGGTCGGGATCATCAGCAGCAGGCCCTGGGAGGCGGTAAAAGTGCAGGTCAGCGCGCCGGTGGAGGCGGCCCCGTGGACCGCGGCGCTGGCCCCGCCTTCGCTCTGCATCTCGACCACGTGCGGGATCGTGCCCCACAGGTTGGGTTGCCCGGCGGCGGACCACTCGTCGGCCCACTCGCCCATGGGCGAAGAGGGGGTGATCGGGTAGATCGCGATCACCTCGCTGACCTTGTGGGCCACGTGGGCCGCGGCTTGATTCCCGTCAATCGTCACCATGCGTCTGTTACTCATGGGTTCTGACTCCAAGAAAAAATTCGCGTTTGGCCGGTTCAGCCGGCCGCTCTCAGGACGCTTTTTGGGGCTTTGGGCCGCGTTCGGGGTGACCTGCCGAGGCCCCTAGGCGCACCGGAACGGTTTCCGGCAGCAATTAGCGTGCCGTTTTAACCGAAATGGGGTGGGTGCTGCAAGCCGGGCGGGCCGGCGTCTCCGCAAACCGCTGGGGATTTCTGCGCAGGGGCGTGCGTGCTTAGGGGCACGGAGAGGATGTTGCGGCGGTGGCACTGCCATAAGGCGGCGGATTCGGATTCGTTGGGTCCAAGTATCTGACATTGGCGTCAGCTCTTGCGGGGGTTCAACGATCCTGAACCGGCGGCGGTTGAAAGAGGCACGCGGCCCGGGCAGGGAAGGGTGAAGCCGACAGGGAAGCCAAGTAGACCGGCGCTGGTGAGGCGGCGCCGGGTGTCGAAAATGGCCCTTGCGCGGCAGGGGTCGCATGGTAGTATACAGGCTGACCGAAGGGTTTCGGCTGGACTTAAGCCCTTTCGCGTAAGGAGTGGGTTGTGAGAGCACTTACTCTATGGTTGGCGGCCGGGGTGATTCTAGGCGCAGCGGGGGCGTGGGCGGCGGCCGGCGAGCCAGTGCGCTTTGACGGCGAGCGGGTAGTCCGCGTCATGGTACACAGTCCGCAGCAGCTTGCGCAGCTCTTGAGCATGACGGACGACGTCTGGACGGAGGGCGCAACCAGCGGGCCGATCGACGTGCGAATGACGCCCGAGCAGTTCGCCCAATTGCAGGCTTCCGGCCTCAAATTCGTGGTCTTGATTGAAGACGTGCAGGCCGCCATCGAGGCGGAGCGAACGCCCCCTGAGCGCGGCGGGTTCTTCGATCACTACTGGAGCCTGGCGGACAACATTGCCTATTTGGAGTCGCTGGTTGCATTGCGGCCGGATTTGGCCCAGATGTTCACGGCCGGAACGACGCTGGAAGGCCGGGGCATTCGGGGCATACGTATAACTGCGCCGGGACCTGGGACGAAGCCCGGCGTGCTGGTGCATGGGGCGCAGCACGCGCGCGAGTGGATCACCGTACCAGTGGTGATGTGGACGGCGGACAAGCTGATTCGTGAATACGACACCGACCCGTACATTCGCTCGCTGGTTGACAATCTGGAATGGCACCTGGTTCCCGTAATGAATCCAGACGGGTACACCTATTGCTGGACCACTTACCGTATGTGGCGCAAGAACCGGCGCTACGATGCGGCCACCGGCTGCTACGGCGTCGACTGCAACCGCAACTGGGGCTTCGGCTGGGGCGGGCCGGGCGCCAGCTCCAGCCCATGCTCTGAAGAGTATTGCGGCCCGGCGCCCTTCTCGGAACTGGAAACCCAGGCGATGCGCGACTGGATTTTGACGCATCCGAATATCAGGGCATACGTTGATTTGCACTCTTATTCGCAGATCATTTTCTACCCCTACAGTTTCGGCGATGTCTGGCCGCCGGAGCCGGACCGTAGCGACTATCAGTACGCTGTGGAGCACATGGCGGAAATGGTTCACGATGTGCATGGTCTGTCGTATGACTACGGGCGCGGCCTGGACGTGGTATACCAGGTCAGCGGCGCCTCGCGCGATTGGGTCTACGGCAGCGCCGGGCGGTATGCCATTGGCACGGAGTTGCGCGACACGGGAGCTTATGGTTTTCTGTTGCCGGAGAACCAGATCATTCCGCAGTGCGAAGAATATGTACCGGCATTGATGTGGTACGCCGACTACATGGCGACACCGCAACGTCTGACCTCGCCCAATGGCGGCGAGACGCTGACCTCCGGGACGACCGCGACTATCACCTGGTATACGCACGGCGGCACGCCCACCAGCGTCGATTTGTATTTGTCGGTTGATGGCGGCGTGACCTTCCCATATACGATCGCCACCGGCGAAGCGCCCGACGGCTCGTATTCCTGGTTCGTTACGGAAACACTGTCCACCCATTGTCGCGTGAAGCTGGTAGTGCACCGGGCGGATCTGACGTCCGGAGAAGACGTATCCGATGCCGACTTCACTATTGTCGGCGGTCCGCAGAGAGTCTACAGTTTTCCGCTCGACACCGATCCGGGCTGGACTACCGAAGGGCAGTGGGCCTGGGGCGACCCGGCCGGTAGCGGCGGTGACCCGCAGGTGGGGTATACGGGTAATAACGTCTATGGTTACAACCTGGCCGGCCATTACACCAATAACATGCCACGCTATAACCTCACGACGACCGCCCTCAATCTGTCTAACGTGACCGGCTCGCAACTGCGATTCAGGCGCTGGCTGGGTGTGCAGAATGCGAACTACGACCACGCCGGGATCGAAATTTCAACCGACGGCGTTACGTGGAACAGCGTCTGGGAGCACACCGGAGCCAGCATCAACGATGCGAGCTGGACGCTGCAGGCCTACGATATTTCGGCGTTCGCCGACCAGCAGAGCACCGTTTACATCCGCTGGGCCATGGGAACGACCAACGCAAGCGTCACGTACTGCGGGTGGAACATCGACGACGTCGAAATCTGGGGCGTGGTCACGCAGCCGCAGTGGGCTATTGGTGACGTGAACTGCGACGGCGACGTGAACGTCTTTGACATTGACCCGTTCGTGCTGGCGTTGACGGACGAGCCTGGGTATGCCGCCCAATATCCGGCGTGCGACATCAACAACGCCGATCTTAATGGCGACGGCACGATTAATGTCTTCGACATTGATCCGTTCGTGCTTTGCCTGACCGGCGGCGAGTGCGGTTGAGCCGAGTTCGCCCGCCGGCGGCTCGTGTCTTCAAGCGGCGATAACCTCGGAGCGCGGCGTTGCTTCAGCGCCGCGTCTCGTTCACAACGCCATGCCGCCCCCACGCCATGGCCGCAAGCCGCAGAATCAAGCCTGTCGCTCGCGACAAGATCGAGCTGACGCGGGCGTTGCGAGCGACCTGACGGCGCTGCTCGCGGCCGGCGTGCTGTTACAATCCACGGTTCGAACCGGCCAGCGGGAGTTCGCGATGTTCGATTCGCAGCAGCCTCAAAGCGATCAGCCGCGCGTTTGGGACGAGCGCGCCCTGCGCGATCCGCACCGGCAGCTCGACAAGGCCGGGCGTGTGCAGGCGATGTTCAACGCGATCGCCGGAACGTACGAGCTCATCAACACGCTGGCGACCTTCGGGCGGGATGCGGTCTGGCGGCGGCGGGCCGTGGCGGCGGCGGACGTCCGGGCCGGGGATGTAATCCTGGACGTGGCTTGCGGCACCGGCGACATGATCCGGGCGTTCGCTCGACTATGCGCGCCCGAGGCGCCAGGCCTCAAGGGGCGCGTGCCGGCGCGGATTATCGGGGTCGATTTTGCGCGCGAGATGCTGGCGCGCGGCGATTATTCGCGTGTGAGCGTGCCGGTGGAGCTGATTGAGGCTGACGCCCTGCGAATGCCGCTGGCCGACGAGTCGGCGGACGTGATCAGTTGCGCCTTCGGCGTGCGGAATTTTCAGGACCTGCAGGCCGGGCTGTCGGAGATGTATCGCGTGGCGCGGCCCGGGGCGCGCATCGTCATTCTCGAATTCGCGCGGCCACGCAGCCGTTTTCTTCGCTGGCTGAATGAGCGCTACTGCGAAACCGTGCTACCATGCCTGGGCGCGCTGGTAGCGCGTGACCGCGTCGGGGCTTACCGCTACTTGCCGCGGTCGGTTGAGAGTTTTGAGCCGGTCGACGCGATGATGCGGCGGCTGCGCGATGCGAAGTTCGTTAACGTCACCGCGCGGGCAATGAACTTTGGGGGCGTCGTGCTTTATCGTGGCGAGAAAGCCGCCGCGGCCGACTGAGGATCGCGTTGTTCGCCAAACGGAGTTCGTTGATGAAGGTCGTGCCTATTGCACTCTTGTTCACCGTAGTCGCAGGCCGCTCGGTCCCAGCCGCGGAAACTGAATATCGCCACAGCCGCGAATCGACTGCCGCCGTAGAGACTGCCGTCGTGGAATATGTAAATGTCGCGCAACTGCCCGATGAATGGCGCACGCATGCGGAGCGCACGGGGTATGAAGAAACCGGGCGTTATGACGAAGCGGTCGCCTTTTGTCGCAAGCTGGCGGATTTCTCGCCGTATGCGAAATACATGAGCTTCGGGACCAGTGGCGAGGGGCGGGAGCTGCCGCTGCTGGTTTTGTCGAAGGACCGGCGTTTCGAGCCAGATGTTCGGGGGCGCCCCGCCCAGGCACTTGTTCGCGCGGCGGATTCGTCGATGCAAGACTTCGCTCTTGATTCGCGTGCGGAGCTGGTGCTAGCTGCAGAGCAGCGCGCCGCCGGTCCGCTCTCCAGTAAACCGCGCGTGCTCTTGCAGTGCTGCATTCATGCTGGCGAATGCGAAGGCAAGGATGCCAGCCTGGCGTTGGCCCGGGACATTCTCGTGACCGGCGTGCACGCAGCCCTGCTGAACGGCCTGGACTTGCTCATCATTCCCATATTCAACGTCGACGGCCACGAGCGTTTCGGCCCGTACAACCGCCTTAACCAGAATGGCCCGCGCGAGATGGGTTGGCGAACCACCGCCGTCAACTTGAATCTCAACCGCGACTACATGAAAGCCGATGCGGTCGAGATGCAGGCGTGGCTGGGCTTGTGGATGGCCTGGGCGCCGGACCTGCTCCTCGACAGCCACGCGACCGACGGCAGCGATTGCCAATATGACATGTTCTACACCGCCTCGATCGGGCCGGGCCTCGACTCGGGCATCTCCGAGTGGACGCAGAAAATCTACCTGCCCGAATTGCTGGCGGGTCTGGGGGCGGACGGGCACCTGGCCATCGACTACTGCTTTCCGCGGGACCAGCGGGATTTGACCAAGGGCTTCGCGACCTGGTCGGGATTCGCGCCGCGCCTCTCGCACTGCTACGCGGCGCTGTGCAACCGGCCCAGCATCCTGGTCGAAACCCATTCGCTCAAGCCCTACCCGCGGCGCGTGCAGACGACGTACGACACGATGCGGCACACATTAGAGTGCGTGAACCGGCATGCCGGCGAGCTGCGGGCCGCGGTTTGCGCTGCGGACGCCCGGGCGGTGGAAACACGCGGCGGCGAAACCGACGGCGCTGTTCCGCTGCGCTGGCGAAGTTCTGAAGAGTCGCAGCCGATCGTTTACAAAGCGCTGGAGCAAACGTTCCGCCCGAGCGAAATAACTGGCGGCGAGGTAGTCGTTTACGGCAAGAAGCCCGTTGACGTCGAAACAGTGATGTGCAACCAGGTGTGCGTCGACCAGAGCGTCACCCCGCCGGCCGCGTACCTCATCCCGCCGCAGTGGAGCGAGGCCATCAAGCGATTCGACCTACACGGGCTGGAGTACTTCCGGTTAGCGGAAAAGCGCGCTTTGCCCGTGCGGATATACGAGTTCCAAAACGTGAAATTCGCAACCAGGCCGCACGAGGGCCGCTTCAGTCCCAAGTATGAGGTGAGAGCCCGCGATGAGATGCGTGAGTTTGCGGCCGGGACGGTCGTGGTGCCGATGAACCAGCCGCGGGCGAAAATCGCCGCTCACCTACTGGAGCCGCAGGCGCCGGACTCTTTCGTAGCGTGGGGCTTCTTCAACGCGATCTTCGAGCAGAAGGAGTATGCGGAAGCCTACATAATGGAGCCGTTGGCGCAGCGCATGCTGGACGAGGACGCTGCGCTGCGGCAGGAGTTCGTCAACCGGCTCAAAGACGCGGACTTCGCGGGCAATGCAGGGGCGCGGCTAAATTTTTTCTACCGGCGCTCGCGGTACTGGGATGCGGCGATGAACGTTTACCCCGTTGGTCTGTTGTTCGATGCGAGCCTGCTTTCGGGGCTGCGCTAGCCCGTGGGAAGCTTCGCCGTCGTCACCAGGTGTGGCGGTCTGCGGCGTGGCCGGCACGCCTTTGAAATCGGCCATAACCGCCAGCACCGCTCCCGAAATCAGCAAGATCGCGCCGACGCAAATGCCCAACCAGTTGGTGTAAGCTTGCATGCCGTCGGCGAGCGGCGGCGGCAGTCGCCGGCCAATCAGAAGGCTCGTCCCGCAGAACGCCACCAGCAACAACCCGCCAACCAACAGCGCCGCTCCGAGCACGTAACAAGCTCTGCCTGAACGCGCTGGTCGCTGGGTCGCAAAGGAGTGTTGCACGATAGAAGTTCCGCGCATGCACCTAAGGTCCACCACACTGATGATACAAAATCATCATCGCCGCGCTTCGGCCGCGCGGCCAATTAAAAACAATTTAGGATCGGCTGCTCAGGAGTCACGGTGCTGGTCGGCCGATTCCGCAGCGCGCGGCAGCCGCATTACAAATTCGTAGCCCCCTTCCGGGCGATTGTGGCCCTCAAGCCTCCCACGGTGCAGCTCAGCCACGCCGCGGGCGATGGTCAGCCCTATTCCAGGCTTGCCCACCTGCTTTTTCTCGGGCTCGCTGAACAGGCGGAAGAGTTGCGCCAGCCGGTCCTCATCGATTCCGGGCCCACTATCGCTAACGGAAGTTACGACGTCTGTTTCGGTCGCCTCAACCGAGACGTCGACCGTTCCGCCGGTTTCAGAAACCGCGATCGCGTTTTCGATCAAGTTCTGAAGGGCGGAAACAAGCATGTCGGAATCGCCAATAACGATCGGCTCGTATTCTCCATCAACCGGAAATTTCGCCCGCACGTGCACTTCGCGTTTGGCCGCGGCCGCACGGCATTTGCGAATGGCCGAGAGGACCACCTCTTCCATAGATGTGCGATCCAAAGACGGCGCCGGCGCGCCGGCCTGCAGGCGGTTGAGAATCAGGAAGGCCTCGACCAGGCGCAGGATGCGGCGCGTTTCATCATGCACGGTCGCAACGTAAGCCGCGTAGTCAGCCGGTTTGCCGGTTTGCCGCTGCATGGCCTGCGTTTCGCCCAGCAGCACGGCCAGCGGCGTCTTAAGTTCGTGCGTAACGTCGGCGATGAAGCGGCGCTGGGCGGCGAATTCGGCTTCCAGCCGGTCGAGCATGTCGTTCAAGACGATGATCATCTCGGCTACTTCGTCGCCGCTGGAGGGCACCGGGATGCGCTGATCCAGCCGCCGGGCGCTGATCTCGCGCGCCTGCCGGGCAATGGCCAGCAGCGGCGCCAACGAGCGCCGCGCCATGTACCAGGAGGTAATGGCGGCGACAACCAGGCTGACGAACGCGAAGATAAACAGCAAATCGCGGATATGGTTCAGCTCGCGGTCGAGCGGGCCCATGCTGGACGCAACCTGCAAATACAGTTCGCGGCCGGGCGGCCCGCCTTGTAGCGTCACCTGCCGTAGACGCTCTCCTTCCAGGCCCAGGGCTTCGCTGAGTTGGCCGCTTAAAGTTGAGAACCCGGGCCCCGCGGTGCGGCGCGTATCCAAAGGCAGCGAGACGCCCTGTGCGTTCGATGACGCGGCCAGGAGATTTCCCTGCGCGTCACGAAGTTGGAAGAAAATGTCCGGACTTTCGAGCCGGCTTATTACAGATTGGGTCGTGGGCGCCGCGGGGCCGAGCTTCCCCGAATTCTCCAGCGTGCTTACGGCCTGGAGAATGACCTTGGCCCGTTCCTCCAGGACGGTGTCGAACCGCCGGTAGACCAGCGAAGCCCGCGTGCTATCAATTGCAACCCAGAGTGCAGCCTGCAGGACGCCGAAGATCACGACGTACAGCAGCGTAATTTTGAGTCGTAGGGTGCGAAACGGTTTCAGCATTAAGTCCCGGCGGCGGCGCCCGGATTAATCAACCGGTAGGCCGCTCGGCGCTCAGCACATACCCCGTTCCTATTACTGTGTGGATCAAGGGTTTATCAAAACCCTTGTCGATCTTGTTCCGCAGGCGCGAGATGTAGACTTCGATGACGTTGCTCTCGTCCTCGAAGTTCATGTCCCACACGCGTTCGCCCAAATTGGTACGCGTCAGTACCCGGTTGGGGTTGCGCATGAAGTACTCGAGCAGCGCGAACTCCTTGGACGTCAGCGTCACCGGCTGCCCGGCGCGCGTTACCGTCCGCGCCACACGATTCATCTCGATGTCCGCAAAACGCAGCACGGCCGCTTCCGAGCTCTGCGCCCGGCGCAGCAGCGCGTGTACGCGCGCCAGCAACTCTTCCAGATCGAAGGGCTTGGCCAGGTAATCATCCGCCCCCGCCTCAAACCCGGTCACCTTGTCCGACGTCGACGAAAGAGCCGTCAGCATCAAAATGGGTGTAGATACGCCGCGGCGTCGCAGCTCGCGGCAAATCTGCACTCCATCATGATCGGGCAGCATCAGGTCGAGAATGATGGCCTCATATTCGCCCTGTGCGGCCATTTCCTCACCCTCGCGCCCGGAGAGCGTGATCTCCACTTCGTGTCCGTGTTCCGAGAGCCCCTGCTGAACCAGGGAGGCCAGCTTGGCATTGTCTTCTATCACCAGAATACTCATAAATTCTCTTCCAAGTTAAGCCTGCCAATCTCGCCAGATACGACGTGCTCCCGCCGGGCGCTTCTATCCCGTTCTTCCGTCCTTCCAGCCGACGGCGACGCCATTCTACTGCTGACCGTTCTGCCAGTATGGCAGCGGCTCGCCGTACCAGTCAAGACCAAGTGGGGGTCGCCTCAGAGCGACTTACTCCCCTGGCCCGTCTCACACGGGAGTATGCCGTGCGCTTATGAAGGCCAAGTGAATTCGAGCTGAACAAGTTGTAACCTATCGGCCTTCAAATACCTGAAAAACCTGTAAACTGCCGTCCATGTGTCGAAAAGCCAGTTTTAACGCTCTGGGGCCGACATTTCCGACACACACGACCCGACAAAAATATTATATAGCAGTCAAATTTGGCGACCCCAGCCGTGGGGAAGTGGGAATGTGGGAATGTGGGAAGGTGGAAAGGTGGGAAGGTGCGGCAAACGCGAGCATGACCTCCCTTCTGCTAACATTTGTCCGACATGGCCGGTGCACATTACGTAAGCATACGTAGCACCATCGGCCACGAAAGTTTGGCGATGCGTTCAGCCGCCCGATTGCGGCGTCGGTGGCTCTACCGGTGGCTTGGTGGGCGGCACCGGCGGACTTTGCGGCACGGGGTGGGTGGGCGGCGCCGGCGGCGCAACCGGCCGGGGCGACGGCTGCGGAGGAGAGATCGGCGGCGTGGCCGGGTGCGGTGGCTCCAGCGGCTGGACCTGGTCGGCCTGCGGCCAAGTTATGTCGTTTGTCTGTCCAGCGGGCATTTTGGCTCCCTCATTGGGTAGCCGGATTCTAGTTCGCCGGACGGCCGGGGGGCTTGAATTTCGGCTGAGCCCTGAAAGGCAACCGCCAAGACGCTAAGAAGCGCCGAGACCGCCAAGACGAATCAGATTGCAGCGGGGTTGGTGTCCGCTGGCGGGTCGTCCAAAAGCTGATAGCCGATAGCTGAGAGCTGACGGCTTGTCGTTAGCCGAGGTCTTGGAACAGTACCGTCGACAGGTAACGCTCGCCGAAGCTCGGCAGGACCGCGACGATTACCTTGCCGGCGCTCTCGGGCCGCTGCGCGACCTGGTTCGCGGCCGCCAGGGCCGCGCCCGAGGAAATTCCGACAAAGAGGCCCTCTTCGCGTGCCGCGCGGCGCGCCCAGTCGATCGCTTCCTCCTGATCGATCTGCACCACTTCGTCAACGATCTTCAGGTTCAGCACCTTCGGCACAAAGCCGGCGCCGATGCCCTGAATCTTGTGCGGGCCAGGTGTGGGCGCCGCGCCCGCCAGCGTCTGTGACAGAACCGGGCTCTGCGCCGGTTCGACGGCGATCGCGCGGAAGCCCGGCCGGCGTGCCTTGAGCACTTCCGCCACGCCGGTGAGAGTTCCACCAGTCCCGACCCCGCTGATGAAAATATCCACTTCACCGCCCGTGGCTTCCCAGATTTCCTCGGCCGTCGTGCGGCGGTGAATTTCGGGGTTCGCAAGGTTCTCAAACTGCTGAGGCATGAAGCTGTTGGGCGTCTCGCGGGCGAGTTCGGCGGCGCGCTCCACGGCCACGCGCATCCCGCCGGCCGCCGGCGTCAGTACCAGCTCCGCGCCGAGGGCTCGCAGCACCTTGCGCCGCTCAAGGCTCATCGATTCCGGCATGGTGAGCAGGCAGCGGTAGCCGCGCGCGGCGCAGATGAACGCCAGCGCGATGCCCGTGTTGCCGCTGGTGGGTTCGATGATGACCGTGTCCGGCCGCAAGCGCCCGTCGCGTTCGGCCGCCTCGATCATTGCCAGGCCGATGCGGTCCTTGACTGAGCACATCGGGTTGCGGGCTTCGAGTTTGGCCAGCACGCTGGCGTCTGAGCGAATCAGCTTGCGCAGGCGGACCAGGGGCGTGTTGCCGATGCCAAGTGTGACGTTGTCCAGAATATGCGTCATTTCCGTTCCTCCTAAATGCAGTAAGTGGCCGCCAGAATTTCCCGGCGCCGCATTTCACGTTCGACCAGGTCGGCGAAGGTCATGTTGTCCAGCACCTGCTCAACGGCCCCCTTTATCGCCGCGCGGATTTCGTTCAGAACCTCGCCGGCCGCGGCGGCGTCGGCGTCCGCGGCAGTCGCGCCGGTGCACTCCATGGGGCCGTCCATCAGCCGCACCACCTCGCCCACGGAGATCGCGTGCGCTTGCCGCGCCAGGCGATAACCGCCCTGCGTGCCGCGTAGCGATTCGAGTAGGCCGGCCTGTTTCAACTGCGCCAGGATGGCGGCGAGAAACTTGGCCGGCAGACGCTGCGCTTGGGCGATCTCGGCGATCGAGACGGGCCGGCGATCGCGGCGGAGCGCGAGTTCGAGCATGGCTCGAATGGCGTATTCGCAACGTTGAGAGATACGGAGCATGGTTGCTTCACTTAATCTATCGATATAGTAGAGTATCCGCTTATTGATAGTCAAGTCAATTTTTTTGAGGGATCGAGGGATATGAGGGATCGAGAGGTGTGGCGTCGCCTCAGGGCAGAACCTGCGGCCGAAAGTTCCGTGGAAAGTCCCGTTAGACACTGAGTTACCGGACGCGACTGGTTGGATGACAGGGCGTGCGGGAACAACGCGCCCGGCAGGATTCGAACCTGCGACCCCCGGTTTAGGAAACCGGTGCTCTGTCCTGCTGAGCTACGGGCGCTGTTCTGCCGTCATTGTACCAGCTCCGTGGCCCTGCGCCTCAGCCGGAGCAAGTCGGGGAGGAAGCGCCGGCCGGCTGGCTCTTCGTCCCCAATTTTCCTTGCTGGTTAGTCGATCGCCTCTTTGGGGCGTATGACGGCCTGGACGCTCGACACGCGTTTCCCGTTGTAGATCCAAACCCAGGCCCCGCTGTAGATGCCGATTTGAACCGGCTTGCCGGTGTCATCAAAGAACCTCGCGCACGACAGGGTGGTGAGCTTGCTACCCCCTGTCGAGGGTGAGTGCTCGCGCTTTTGCGCGAGACTCGCAACGTTCGTGTCGTTTGTGACTTCATGGCTGTTCAACTTTCGGGGGTATCGCCTCGCACGCCGAGCCGCACTCCGGGCAGCGCGGTCCTGGCGACCCCTTCAGGCTGTAGCCGCACTGCGGGCAGCGCGGCGCATCGGAGTCACGTTTGCCTGCGTGCCAGCCGAGCCACAAGAGGACCGCCAGGCCCACGAGAAAGTAGTACGCGACGATAACGACGGTGGCTGGTAGTTGCCACTGGTTTGCCATCTGCACGACCTCCGCAGGCAGCAAACGCAGATAGAAAGCCGCTAGTAGCGGAAGGGTGAAGAGCGCAGGCAGGAGGAACATGGTCGAACCACGCGCGCAACGTGTCAGTTGGGGACTGAAGGCCCTAGGCTGTGCGCCGCGCCGACGCGCCAGCCATAGTGGGATGGTTGGTGCGGCCGCGCAGACAAGCCCCCAGGCGCGCAGGCGCCGAGGCGATGAATGCCGGCAGAAGCGGACCATCGCCAGCATAGCTGCTCAAAGAGCGCGAGTGCGAAGCCGGCTATGAAAGCCGCTGGTCCGATCCTGAGCCACAGTCTCAACATGCCAACTCGCTATATTGGCCATGCAATATGATTGCATTGCGGGCAGCGCTGCGCATCGGGGGCAGGCGTGCTAGCCTTCGCCGCAGCCCGACACGCGTTGCTCCCATGAGTATGTCGCCGTTGGGCGCGGCGCGCGTCGCGGGACCCATCGTACGTGAGCTTGAAGGCGATTGCGAGGGCCACGAGCGCAAGGTTGCGTCTGGTTACCCAGCAACATCGGCATTTGCCTCACTGATCGTGACAATAACGGGTTGACCTCGCCCGGCGGGTTGTGCTACGGTTCAGGGCGATGCTGCCCAAGCTTGATTGTGGCTCGCAGTCACAGGTTGGGCACGCCCGGACAAGTAAGACTGAGATGAATGATGATGAGGCCGTACACTCTCTTGACGCTTGCGGTGCTGGTACTCGTGACGCCTGCGGGTTGCCCGCGTGGGGGCTTTGCCGAGAACCAAAACGTCAGCGGCGGCGACGAGAACAGCACCCCGAGCCAGGACGCCGCGCCCGACGAGAACGGGGAGGCAGCCGCCAAGCGGCCGAATTTCGACGGCGCCTGGGTTCTGATGTCAGGACCTGAGACGGTGGCGTGCATCGAAATCGACGCAGATGTGATAGTCGCGTGGGACGACGCCTGCGTCATCGCTGCCCTTGATCAGGCCCTGGCAAGCACAATCGCCACGCTCACGCAGGACGCCGAGAGCGAATTGGGCGACCTTGCGGGTACGCGGGTTTACACGGGAACCAATGGGGAATTGACAGGTGGCTACCCGTGGCCAGAGGTGGAACTGTACGACTCTGACGCGCCCTTTGGTTCGTTAAACGTCTTCTCAGTCACGATTACGGCTTCGACGCCGCGAGAGGGCGCGCCTGGGGTTGTAGACGAATGGGTCGGGACGTATGACGCTGTGAAAGTGAATGACAGCCGCCTTCGACTTGAGATTGTGCTCGATAATGCCGACATTCCAGTACATGCGCTCTGTCATTACACTGTGCTCGGCAAGCCGCGCATAAGAACTGTTGACGAGTGTGTGGCCGCCGGGGTGGCAGCCGATGTGTGCGCGAACCGCTTTCAGCAGCTAGCCGACGACATCGCAGTCGCGCAATCAGACCACGACGCCGGCGTGCTGGCGGCGCAAGTGACCGTCATGTCTGAACCGTTCGTGTTCGCTGACGGCACGGCAACCTGGAATATACATTTGACTACTGCATCCGGCGGCCGCACGCATTCGCTTTCAATCGACGCCGGGACAGATCCGCCGGCCGGTCACTTCGACGGGCTTCCGGCCATGCTCGTTCGCTGAGCACGCCCGAGATCGCGACAGTTCCATGGGCTTATGGGCACATGCGGAGCTAAAGATGCACATCAGAGGTCTATTGCTGGACGTCGAAGGCGTGCTCGTCGCCGACAAGCGCTATACAGCCGTCCCCACCGCAACTGAGTTCATCGCGCGGGCCCGGGCGGCGCGCGTGCCGCTGCGCCTGATCACTAACAACACCACCGACGACAAACCGGCCATTATCGAGAAACTCCGCCGCGCCGGCTTCGACTTTTCTCTGCCGGAGCTGCACACGTGCACGTCGGCGGCGATAAACCACCTGCGCACGCTGTCCGCCCGCCGCTGTTTTGTAATGGGCAATGCCGCACTGCAGGAGATTTTTCGGGCCGCCGGCTTTGAAGTCGTCAACGAAGCGGCCGTGGATGCCGTGGTTGTGGGGCTCGATCTGGATTTGAGTTTCGAGCGTCTGACTACGGCGTGCCAGGCGATCGTCGGTCACAGGGCGGCGTTCATCGCGCTGCACCGCAACCGGCTGTACCCAGATGCCCTCGGGCGAGTCGCGCCGAGCGTGGGCGCGATCGTCGCCGCTATCGAGTATGCCACGCAGGTTGAGCCGGTCTTGATCGGCAAGCCCAGCCCGGCCTATTTCGAGCAGGCGCTTAACGAGCTCGGCATCCCGCCGGCCGACGTGCTGGTGGTCTCCGACGACCCGCTGTCCGACCTGGCCGGCGCGAAGCGCATGGGCATGCGCGCGGCGCTGGTGCTCTCCGGCAAATACCCGACCGCGGGCGTGCTCGAAAAGCTCCCGCCCGGCGAGCGGCCCGACCTTACCGCGCCGCGCATCGGTGATCTGCTGACGTCGAGCCTGATCAGTCTGGGCTAGCCGCGCGCGTTCCTTTTCACGAGAATCCGCGTTAGTGTAGTGGCGCATCCCGTGCACTGTTTCAATCGGTTTCGAGCCGATTGGTCGAGTTCGCACATGGCGCGGAAAACAGGGTTTACACTGGTCGAAGTGCTGGTCGTGATCGCGGTGATCGCGACGCTGGCCGGGTTGCTGTTGCCAGTGCTGAGCAGCGCCCGCGCCGCGGGTCGGCTGACTGTCTGCGCCAGCAACCTGCGGCAGATCGGTCTGGCTCTGCATGCGTACGCCCACACCAACCGCGGATTTCTGCCCCGCGGTCCGGAACCAGCTCACCCTTTCGATTTCGCGGCCAGCGCCACGGCCACCAATCAGCTTTGGATCGGCGCCGGCTCCGATTCGGGCTATCCCTCTCCGCACCCGCTCCAGTACACCGGCCTGGGGGGCTTGATTGCCGAGACGCTCGAGCGGCGCATCTATTTCTGCCCAACCGACAGCAACTACAACTTGGATCAGGAACTGCCGAAAATCGGGTCCGCGGCCGACGCGTACGGCTCCTATCTATACCGCCAACTGGACCAGCTTCCGCCGGAGGCCGCTGGTCAGCTCGATCAGCTAGGCAGCAACGAGATTGACGGGCAGGTCGTCAAAGTCGAGGCGCTGGCTTTGGACATGAACAGTCTCGGCCCGCCGCCGTTTCATCAAACGAACCACGAGGGACAGGTCGTAAATCTGCTCTTCCGAGATACGTCGGTGCGGAAGTTTCAAAACGAGCACGACATCTTCGCGATACCGGCCAGCGCATTCGCCGACTTCACGCGCATTCCGACCGCGATCGATCAGCTCCTGATTAGCGCGGATTACGCGTACGTGGGGCGCCCGGCAGACGCGCCGCGCCTCACCCAAGACGCAGAGCCGTAGTCCCCACCAGGACACCAAGTCGATTACCTAGTGTGTGCGGGCTTGTAATTGCGTTTCGCCTGCACGAACTTCGCAATCGCGTCCGCCGGCCAGGTATTCAGCACGTCTGCGCGTCGCAGACCGGCTCTTCGGGCCGTCATGACGCCGAACTGCATTTCCTCATATTCGTCGATGCTGTGGGCGTCGGTGTTGATGCAGATCGTTACACCCATTTCGCGCGCCAGCCGGGCGTGCTGATCTTTCAAATCCAGCCGCATGTGCGAAGCGTTAATCTCGAGCGCAGTGCCGCTGCGGGCGGCGGCGCGGCAGACGGCCTCTATATCCAGCGGCATGGCGTCGCGCTTGCCGATCAGGCGCCCCGTCGGGTGGCCGATGACGTTCACGTACGGGTTCTCAATTACGGCCAACGTGCGGCGGGTATTCGCCTCGCGGTCGTGGCCCATTCCGAAGTGTATCGAGGCGATCACGAAATCGAGCTTCGCCAGCAACTCATCGGCGTAATCCAGCGAGCCGTCAGGGCGAATATCGACCTCGGACCCGACCCACACCTTGATGCCGCGCGCCCGCCGCGCCAAACCGCGAATCATCTCGATTTGTTGCAGCAGCCGCTCCGGCGACAGGCCGTTGGCGATCGTGCTGCTGGGCGAGTGGTCGGCGATGCACACGTACGCGTAGCCGCGCGCTCGGGCGGCCGCAATCATTTCCTCGGCCGTGTTGACTCCGTCGCTGGCCGTGGTGTGTACGTGCAGATCGCCGCGTATGTCCGCCAGTTGCAGCAGGTCCGGCGGCGTCTCGCGCAGCTCGAACTCGCCGCGATCCTCGCGCAGCTCGGGCGGAAAACACGGCACGCCCAAAGCGGCGTAAATTTCCTCCTCGGTAGCGGCGGCGATCACGCGCGGCCCCTCGGTCAAGCCGTATTCGTTCAAACTCCAGCCGCGCTTCACCGCCAGCTCACGCAGCCGCACGTTATGCGCCTTGCTGCCGGTGAAGTATTGCCAAGCCGCCCCGAAAGACTCTTCCGGCACGACGCGCAAATCGATCTGAATCGTGCGCCGCGGCTGATATTCCAGCAGCACCGAGCCCTTGGTCCGTCCGGCGGCCGACACGTGCGTGACGCCCGGCATCTGCGTGAAGCCGCGAATCGCGGCCTCCGGGTCATCGGCGACGCACAGCAGATCGAGATCGCCCACGGTTTCGCAGCCGCGCCGCAGCGAGCCGGCCCGCTCCACGCGCCGCACGCCGGGCAGCGCCCGAACGGTTTCGCAGACCGAGTTTGCGATGGCGTGGGCAATGCCCAGGCGGACGCGCCCGGCGCTGCGCTCGATGAACTCGATGCCCTCGCGCATCTGTTGGATGGTCTTTTCGCCGAGCCCTTTGATGCCGCTCAAGCTGCCCGCGTCGATGCACTGCTTCAGCTCGGCCAGCGAGCGTACCTGGCACTCACGCCATAGCAGCGCGATCTTCTTCGGCCCCACTCCGGGGATGTCACGCAATTCGAGCAGCGTTTCGGGTATTTCGCGCGTAAGCTCATCGCGCGCCCGTAGGCGGCCGGTGCTGAGCAATTCCTGAATCTTGTCGGCCGAGGACTTGCCGACGCCGGGCAGCTTGGCCAACTCGCCGCGCTGCGCGATTTCGTTGATGTCAACCGCGAGGTCGTTGATCGTACGCGCCACGCGACGGTAAGCGTTGACCCGAAACACGTCCGCGCCCTGGATTTCCAGTAGGTCGGCGACGTCTTCGAAAACCCGGGCTACCTCGGTATTGGTCATACTGGCTCCGCCGGCCGGCTAACGCCCCCTGATACTTGCCGGCCCGCCTGCGAACCAGCGACTCGCCGGCTCGCCTACGGATCTGATACTAAGCATCCGTATTAAGCACTGGCAAGGCCCGCAGCGGCGCCCCCGGCGTGGCGCGCTAAACGCCGGGATTAATTCTAGAGGTCTAGCGGCGGCTTACCGCGAACGCGCGCCGCGGATCCTGCCCTTCTGCTTTTCTGTTCCTGTCGTTTTCCGCTCGGCGCGCGTGGTTTGCTGCAGCGCGGCCGGCGGGGGCTTCAGGGTAGCCGCCGTGGTAGCCACCCCGGCGCTTGCGAGCAGCGCCAGGATTGTTCCCATCCACTCGAACGGCGCCGAGCGGGCGCGCGTTGCGGCGAATTCCTGCCGGGCGTCGCGCGTGAATTCATCGTATGTTTGCGCTCTGGCGCGCTCTTGCGGAGGCAATTCGGTCAAATACGCTTCGTAGTCAATCCGTGCGGCGGGCTCGAAAAAGTCAACCCAAGCGCCGGGCCGCAGTTTAATCCAATGCGGCCACGTGATTTGCGCCATCATGACCAGCGCCAGAATCACGACAGTCGGCACAAAGCGCGCATACAGCACCGCCAGCATTATCAGGAACGGTAGCACCAACACCAAATAGCGCTCGTGTACGCGCGTCGGCAACATCATGAAGGCCAGCAGCGACAGCACGGTCCATATCAGCAGTCCGCGCGGCTCGCGCCTCCAGCGGATCAGCACCCCTACGAACCCCACCGCCAAGGCAATTAGAAGGAAGGTTCGGCCCCAGACGTCCTTCGTGAGCCCAAGCCAGGTCAGCGTCGCTGACTTCGTGGTGCCCAGCAATGCGTCCACATACCAGATGTTGAACGCGCTAAGCGTGGTATACGGGGCGGCGTGGAAGAAATTCCCGATATAGCTGAGTTTCAGCCAGGCCCACCCGCTGTGAAGCATGAAAGGCAGCGCGCAGAGTCCCAGCACCGCGCCCGCGATCAGCCCCGAGAGCAGCACTTTGATGGGCTGCCGGCTGGTCAGCAGCACCAAACCCCACAGCGGCAAGAATAACACGGCTTGCGGCTTGAGCCCGGCCGCTATGCCGTAGAGCACGCCGGCGAGAATCCAGCGCTGCCGCAGAATGGCCCACAGCATCCATACGGCCGGCGCCAGCACCCAACTGTCAACCTGCCCCCAAACGAGCGAGTCATACCACAAAGGCGGCGCCAAGAGGACCGCCGCGTACGTCCAAAACGCGGCCCGCCCCGGCCGGAAGTGGGCGACCGTCGCAGCGCAGCCCCAGGCCAACAGAAAGTCGGCGAGGATTGTCCAGCTTGAGAAGATCGCGTGCGAGAGCCAAGTGTTAATCAGGCGCTCCGGGCTGAGCACTTTGAACACCAGCCCCGAGACATAGAGCAGGTACACGGATAGGGGCGGATAGTTGCACCAGTCCCGCTGCTGCTCCTCAGTGCGGACAAAGCTCCGCGTTTGGGCGTCCCAAACCTGTATGTCGTGCTTGGGCGGCGGCCCGTCATAGACGGTAAGTAGGCCGTAGTCGGTGGCGAGGATTGCCCAGCGGACGAACAGATCGTGATCGCGGTGATAGCCCCAAGCCGGACTGACAGGTATCAGTGCAGCCCGCAGCGCCAGCCCCGCCAGCGACAAGGCGACCCAGTAACGCACACGCACCGCTTCGTCCCCACGGCTCAGCAAAGGCCACATGCTATCGGGAACCCCGAAGATTGGCCATCGCCCGCGGCGTCCCTCAATTGCCCAACGCGGCCAGCCGTGCGCGAGCCTGTGCATGGCCGGGTTCGAGTTGGAGAATTGTGCGATATTCCGCTGCCGCCTGCTCAAACAGGTTTTGCCGCTCAAGCTGCATGGCCAGACGCAAACGCAGTCGCGCATCGCCCGGGGCGCATTGCACCGCGGCGCGCAGCTCGCGCAGCGCCTCGTCCGGCTGCCCCGTCTTGCTCAGGGCCTCCCCCAGATTGCTATGTGCCAGGGCGAAATCGGGCTGCGCCTGGACTGCGGCCTGGTACTGCGCCATGGCCTCGCCCAAGCGCCCCGCCATTTCCAACGCGACGCCATAGTTGTTCAGCGTGAGCGCCAGGCCGGGTTGAACGCGCAGCGCGGCCTCGAAATGCGCGAACGCTTCGGTGAACTGTCCCTGATCCGTCAAAGCCAGGCCGAGCGCGTTGTGCGTCAGCACCAGGGTGTCATCCAGCTCCAATGCCTTTCGATACTGGGCAACGGCGCCGGCCGTGTCGCCGCGCGCCGCTAGCGCGGAACCAAAGTCGTGCCGCAGCCGGGCCACGCTCGGCGCCAGTTCGACGGCCGCCCGGTATTCCTCCAGCGCTTCGTCCAAGCGGTTCTCACGCCGCAGGAGGTACGCCAGATGCCAGTGCGGTTGGACGGCGCGCGGCGAGATTGTCATCGCACGCCGGTGCAGCGCGTCGCTGTCTCGCCAGTAGCCCAGATAAGTGCGCGTCGCCAGCGCCTCAGCCGCACACACCGCCAGGATCGCCGCGACCAGCGCCGTGCGCAACCAGGACAACTTGTTGCTCTGCCGCAGCCGCTCAAACAGCCGTGCCAGGCCCCAGGCGGCCAACAGCGCCAATCCCACCAGCGGCAAGTACATGTGCCGGTCGGCCGCGATGGCGCCGTGCACCGCCACCACCCCCAGCGTCGGGAATACCGCCACCAGGAAGAACCCCAGGCCGGCTGCGACGACCCTCGTCCAGCGAAGTGAGATCACGATCGCCCCCGCCAATACGACCGTCCCGAAGATTCCCGCCAATACGGCCGGCTGCGACAAGCTAAGCGGCTCCGACGCGACGTACAGCGGCGACAGCCCCACCGGCCACAGCACTTTCTCAAGGTAAAAGACGATGTTGTGGCAAACCACGAGCGCAGCCCGCCCGGCCTCCTGCTGCCACGGCAGGGCGACGGCGCCGGTCCGCGCCTGCGACGCGAATGCCAGGCCGCCCGCCAAACCGGCGATCACCAGCAGGGGCAGCTTCTCAAGCAGCGTCCGCCACGACAAACGCCGCAAAGGCCAGTAATCGAGAATCAGCAACAACAAAGGTAGTGGCAAAGCGCTCGGCTTGGACAGCAGCGCCAACACGTAAAGCAGCAGTACGCCGAAATATGCGGCCCAGCCGTGGGGTAGTCGGCCTTTGTCCCTCGACGCAGGCTCGCGCCGCGCGTGGGCAGGGCACGCAACGCGCGCATAGCGCACGTACAGGATGAGCGCCCACAGCACGAAGAATGTCGCCAGCAGCGTCTTGCGCTCCGCAATCCAGGGCACCGGCTCGACCGTCAACGGGTGCAGACCCCACAGCAGGCCCGCCGCCGCTGCCGGCCAAATCGTGCGCAACAGCATTGCCAGCAAGAGCACCAGGCTAGCCGCGTTCAGCGCGTGCAGCAGCAGGCTGGTGCGGCGGAACGGGCGCAGCCACTCGCTTTCGGTCTGGCCGGCCGCAGGTCCCGCAGCAGCCGCGTCGAGCATGAGCGAGACCATGGCCAGCGGCTGGTAGTAGCCGGCGACGGTCGAGGGTTCCAACACTTCGCTGAAGAAGCGCCGGGCGGATTCCCAGCCGGGCCGCTGCACCAGCGCGTTTTCCAGCAGGTATTCCTTGTCGTCCAGGTAGAACGCGCGGCTCGATAGCGCCGGCCAGAACACCGTCAACACGATTAGGCCGACCGCCGCTGCCAAGCCCAAAGCGGGCCAGTTTCGCGCGGGCGTGCGGCGTAACGGCTGCGCGGGGCGAGGGGTCCGCGGTGCGTGGGCCGAATGTTCAGACAGCCGGCGGCGTGGCATCGGCCCTATTCTGCCTGGGATAGGCGCGGATTGCCAACCGCGCGGATAGGGTTGCCCTCGCTTGCGCTTCGGGCTCGGATCAGGAGGGCCTCCCATTCCCACGTTCACACGTTCACACTTTCCCACGCATGTCTGTGGGAAGGTGGGAACGTGGGAATGTGGGAAGGTGGGAATGTGCCGTCCTTGATTCCTCGGTCCCTCTCCGCGCGCTGAGTCTGCTACGACTTCGTTCTGCGGTGGCGATACGGCTCGGATGCGAGCGCATCGTTACGCCGGGAGTTTGGTGCTGACGATCGCGAGGATTTCCCGTTCGCGCTCGTTTGCGAGACGTTCCATCTCCCGGCCGCGAGTCAGGACCTCTTCCGCCCAAGCCTTGTCCTCGACGCCGCCGCAGTTGATGCGCACGTTGAGGAACGCGCCCATGACCGCCGTGCGAGCGCAAAGCGCGCCCACGCCGGCGTCCGACACGGAGTTCGGGTTGCCCGTTTCGGCCATGGCCTTCATGAGGTCCATTGACTCAAGCGACTTTTCCATGACGCGCAGCGGGACTTCGATGCCGGCCTTGGTGGCCTCCTGCATGGCCTTCTGGCGGGCGGCCTGTTCGGCCTCGGTCGTCTTCGGCAGGCGCATGGCGGCCATCATGGCGTTGAACGCCTCGGTGTCCGCATCGACCAGACGCAGCAGCTCTTCCTGCAAGACCTTGCCGCGCTCGGTCCAGTCTGAAAATTCTTCCCACCGGTCTTCCCACTTCTGGGCCGAAAGGGCCGCGACCATCGCCCCGAGCGCTACGCCCAGCGCGCCGACCGTCGCGGATACCGAGCCGCCGCCCGGCGCCGGTGATTCCGAGGCCGTCTCCTCGATGAAATCGCGCACCGGCATGCCGACCAGGAGCTTCTTGGGCTTCTCGCCTTTGGCCAGGGCGTACTCGATGACCTTCTCTTCCGGCTTGAAGGGATACAGGTCGCTGAGGCCGAGCGACTTGACCGCGATCTTGATCAGCTCGCGATCCGAGACGCCGGTCGAGCGCTTCTGTTTTCGCAGGAAGTAACGGCCGGCATCGAGCATGGCGCTCAACGGAATCAGCCCCACCAACTCCGAGCCGGTCACGCGCAGGCCGCGTTCAGTCGCGCTCTTGCAGGCTTCATCGAACGCGACGTGCACCGGCGTGATGTTCAGGTTGGTTAGATTCATCGAGACCTGGGCGATGCCGAATTCCTCGATGAACCAGCCGATGGCCTTCACCGCCTTCAGCTTGCCGGGAATCATCACGTTCTTGCCGTGCTCGTCCTTGATGATCTTGTTCGTGACCGGGTCGCGCTTGGCCCGGCCCATCTCGCGGATGTCCATGGCGACCTCGTTGGCCTTCTTGGCCGAGGTCGTGTTGAGGTTGACGTTGTAGGCCACCAGGAAGTCGCGGGCGCCGACCGCGATTGCGCCGGTGCGCGTGACGAATTTGGCCGGGCCGAAGTCGGGTTTCCACTCCGGCTTGGCGAGCTTCTCGGCCAGGCCCTCGTACTCGCCGGCCCGCACCGTCGCGAGGTTGCGGCGCTCTTCGCTGGTTGCGGCGTATTCGTAGCAGTAGACCGGGATTTGCAGCTCGTCGCCGATGCGTTTGGCGAGGCGGCGGGCCAGCACGACCGTCTCTTCCATGGTGATGCCGGCGATGGGCACCAGCGGGCAGACATCGGTGGCGCCGAAACGCGGGTGCTCGCCGTGGTGCTTGCTCATGTCGATCAGCTCGGCCGCTTTCTTGGCGGCGCGGAACGCGGCTTCGAGCACCGGCTCCGGCGCGCCGGCGAAGGTGACGACCGTTCGGTTGGTCGCTTTGCCGGGGTCAACGTCGAGGAGTTTCACGCCCTCAACGGTCTCAATCTGGTCAGTAATCTGCTTGATGACGGCCGGGTCGCGGCCCTCGCTGAAGTTCGGCACGCATTCGACAATCTGCTGGCTCATATGCTCCATTCCTGCGGTGTTCGAGAAACGGGGCATGGTAACAGGAAAAGGCGGACGGTGAGAAGTCGCTCGGGTGATAGGGTGATAAAGTGAGATAAAGGAGGGCGCGCGGAATCGCCTTATCACCCTATCACTTTATCACCCTATCACTCTGTCACCCCTACGCCGGTTCCCTCAGTATCTCGCAAATTGCCAGGCACGCCGCTACCTGTACGCGCGGATCCTGCCCGTTCTCCGCCAGCTTGCGCAGCACCGGCAAAGCCCGCGGATCGCCGATTGCCCCCAGCGCCAGCGCCGCGTTTGCCCGGATGCGCACCGCCTCGTCCGGGTCTTCAGGGTTCTGAGATGAGAATTCGGCGTTTGACAAGGCCAAGTCGTAACCTGCCCGCGACCCGAGCTTCGCCAGCCCACGCGCCGCGATCAAGCGGTTAATCAGGTAGTCTTCATCCGGACTAACCCGCAGCTCCAACGCCTCACGCGACTCCGGCGCACCCAGTTCCGCCAGCCCCTGCAATGCCAGGATGCGGCTCGTGGCGTCCCCCTGCGAGTAGTAGTCAATCAGCTTCTGCAAGGCCGTCCGGTCGCCCAGCCGCGCCATGGATGTGTAAAGCTGTATCAAGATGCGCTTGGAGCGCTCGTTGGCCGGCACTTGCTCCGCCACGCGCAGCCGCTTCAACGCCCGCGGCTCATCCAGTAGCCCAATCAGGTGCGCCGCCTCGGCCCGCACATTCTCGTCCGGATGGTCGTGCAGCGCCGTGACCAGCACCTGCGCGTACTGCTTCGCGCCACAACGGTAAGCGGCGAACGCGGCCGCCAGGCGAACCAACTGGCTCTCATCGGCCAGGAGCGAACAGATCTCGCTGCGGCTTACGTTGTCGCGCAGCGTGCCCAGCGCGACCAGCCCGGCGAACCGCACCAGCGGATATTCAGAGCGCAGCGACGACCGGAAGTATGGCAAGCCCTGCGCCGGGGCGACCCGGACCAGGGCCTCCGTCGCATTGCAGGCCACTTCCACGTCATCGCTCTGCGTAGCGCGTAACAACAACTGCACGGCCCGCCGTCGCAATTCGGGCTCGGCGACCGCATTGAACGCAATGTTCGAGGTCTGGCATCCGCACGCCAACGGCCCCGCCAGGATTAGCAGAGCCAAGGCAAAAAGGGGCCCCCGGCGCACGGCCATGCAGCTATAGCGATGCTCCATCAGTGCGAACTCCTCCGCGCCGCGCTCGCCACTCCGCAATCCGCAGTCGCAGCGCCAGCACCCAACGCTCCGTCACCGCCACCAACCACAGGGCGGCCGTCGCCAGCAGGCACGCCACGGCAAACCAGTCGCCCGTGCGGCCATAGAAGCTCGCGCGCTGGTCGATCTTCACCGGGGCGACCAGACAGCCGACGATGCCGGGGCCGAAGCGCTGCCCGTCCTTTTCGACCGCCGCGGTGATTCGTCCGTTCGGGTCGATGAACGCGCTGATCCCGGTATTCACGGCCCGCGCGATGCCCACCCGGTTTTCAACCGCCCGAAACGCGCAAATCGCCAGGTGTTGCGGCAACTCGTCAGAGTGCAGGAACCAGGCGTCGTTGCTGATGTTGATCAGAAAGTCCACGCGCCGCTGCCCGCCGCTCCACACGTAATCGCGGCACAGATACGGCATCACGTCTTCGTAGCAGATTGGCGCCCCGAAGCGGCTCGTGCCGCCCGCATATTCCAACTCGAAAACGGTCAGCTCCCGCCCCGGATCCAGCGTGTACTCGATTTCGCCGCCCATGCTGAATGGGCTGAGCTTGTTCAACCAGCGATACAGCCAATGCAGCCGCCCATACCGGAACGGAACGCTCTCGCCAAATGGGACCAAGTGGCGTTTGTCGTAGCGCTGCAGCCGCTGTGTGCCGTCCGGGTCGTAAACGAGCGCTGAGTTATAGCGCTTGCTGGCCGGATAAGCCGCTCCGGGAACCGACTCGACCGACGTCGCGCCCAGCAGCACCGTAACCGGCGGCCCGCCGTGTGCCGGCAGTCTCGGCAGCTTTCCGCCGTAGCGCCGCTCGAAGTCTTCGAACCGGGTATTCACGGTGGCATAATCGCCTCGCGCGAAGGCGGAGACCGCCTCGTGGCAAAGCTTGCTGTAGAACCAAGTTCCGGTGGGCAGGCCGGAAACCACGTTGTGCTCGACCGCAAGGAACTCCGCATTCTGCGTGGCTCCCCAGACCGTTTCCGGAAACGCCACAATATCCGGTTGCTGCGTGGCCGCTCCGGCCGCCAACCGCAGGTACTCGCCGAAAATCACCCAGGACGGGGTTTCGCTGAAGGGCGGCTCTGACGAAAGCGTGAAATCGTGCTGTACCACCGCAACTCGTGGTCCGTCCGCGAAATCCTGCTGGCCGGCCCGGTGAGCGCCATAAATCAACGTCAGCGCCAGCAACGCAATGGTCACGCCGGCACCCACGTAAAGTTGCACTCGCTTAGGCAACGACTCGGCCGGCCGCCAACGCGCGAATCCGAAGCGCAAGCCCGGACCGTCGAGCATGAGTGCCGCCAGCAGGCCGTTTACCAGCGCGGCCAGGAACGACACGCCGTAGGCCCCGACCAGGTCGCTGATCTGGATGAACCATATCTGCTCGTAGAAGGCGTGTGCCATGAAGAGCCACGGAAACCCGCTCATGACGCGCGCCCGCAGGTACTCGCAGGCGACCCACGCGACCGGCAATGTCCATAGCGGCGAGATGCCGTGACGCTGTGCGGTACGCAAGGCCCAGGCCGCCAGCGTCCAGTAGATTGCCAGATAAAAGCACAGCGCGACGTAGCCCAGCCCCGTCACCGGCATGAGCCAACGCAGGTTTATTAGGAAAAAGGCGATGCCGAAGAGCAGGCTTGACCAGTGCACCAGCCAGGCCCGGCGCGTGCGGCAGGTCGCGATCGCCCAGGGCGCCAGGCACACAAACGCCAGCGGCCAGATTCCGCCGGGGGGGAATATCAGTGAAAACAGCAGCACTGACAGGCCGTACAGGCCGAAAACCTCGCCGACCTCGCGCCGCAGCGGCGGGAGCGGATGCGGTTGCTCCGCCGACGCGCCTGGTGCGTGCCCAGGATGGCGTGGAAGTCCTCGCGGGTTGGCCGCGCGTTCCGCCCGGCCCTGCGCGCCCGGCTGATTGTCGGCGATCGCGCCCGGCCGTGGTCGCGCAGCGTGCTGATTGGCAGCGTTGGGTCGTGTCTTCTTGGCTGGCACGGACACTCCGATC
Source organism: Phycisphaerae bacterium (assembly GCA_018056925.1). GTDB lineage: Bacteria > Planctomycetota > Phycisphaerae > UBA1845 > Fen-1342 > JAAYXS01. Next base: position 1,686 of record JAGPEO010000006.1, on the reverse strand, counting down.
GGCCCGGCTCAAAGGCACCGCCCCGGTTGATCAACGGAAGCGGCAAGCCGGCGATTGTGCGGTGCGCTGGGAGCAGCGTCAAGCGCGTATCAAGGATCAAGGGCGGCACCTTCCCACGTTCCCACATTCCCACTTTCCCACAGGCATGCGTGGGAAAGTGGGAATGTGGGAAAGTGGGAACGTGGGAATGGGGATTCGCCGAAAAGCCTCCGCAGCCGCGCAACGCCCGCCACGACCGCAGCGCACCGCCGCCTCTGGCGTACCCGATCCGAGCCCGCCTGATCCGTGCCCGCAGCGCCAGCGAGGGCAACTCGGTCCCGGCGGATACGAGCCCGCGGCGCCAGCGAGGGCACCGGTATCCCGATCCGAGCCCGCAGCGCCAGCAAGGGCAATTTGTTCTGATCCGAGCCCAACCCCCGCTCAGCAAACGCACCTGGTCTGGTCAGGCGTGCGACCTGCGCAATTGGCGGCACTCTGGTCGCATTCCGGCTCGACACGAGCCGAGTCTGCTACTCAATCGGCCGGAACGCAGCGGCCGATGGCCCACTGTCGCAATGCGGCTACGTGTTCGGCCATTGTCACAGAGAGGGGCGGCGAGCCCATGATTGCCTGCAAGATGTGATCGGTGGACAGCTCGGTGCTCGCGGAGAAGGCCCTGTGAAGACCCGCTATGACGGCTTGCTCGATCTCGGCCCCGCTGAAGCCATCGGACGCGACGGCTAGCGCCTGCAAGTCGAACTGCTTGGGGTCGCGGCGGCGCTTGCGCAGGTGAATTCCGAAAATTTGCCGCCGCACTTCCTCGTTTGGCAGATCGACGAAGAAGACCTCGTCGAAGCGCCCCTTGCGCAGCAACTCGGGCGGCAACGCGTCGATGTTATTCGCAGTGGCCACGATAAAAACCGGGGCCGTGTGCTCCTGCATCCACGTCAGCAGTGAGCCAAACATGCGCTGCGACAGCCCGCCGTCGGTGTTATGGCTGGCGGCCGAGGCGAACGCCTTTTCGATTTCGTCGATCCAGAGCACGATTGGTGCCATGCGTTCGGCCTGGGCGAACGTGTCGCGCAGTCGTCGCTCCGATTCGCCGATGTAGCGGTCGTACAGGGCCCCCACGTCCATCCGCAGCAGTGGTTGTTGCCAGGCGGTCGCGATGGCTTTGGCGCACAGGCTCTTGCCCGCTCCTTGCACCCCGAGCATCAACACGCCGCGCGGGGCCACCAGCCCGTAGTCTTTCGCATGTTCATGCGTTGCCGGCGCGCGCTGCTCCAGCCATGCCTTCAGCCGCCGCAGGCCGCCGATCTCGCTCAGGTCGACGGGCGTCTGTACGAATTGGAGCAAGCTGCCGTGCTGGAGTATCTGTCGCTTCTGCGCCAGGACGGCGTTGAGATCGCTGTCGTCCAGGCGGCGATCCAGCACGACCGCGTCATTGATGATGCGTTCGATTTGACGGCGCGGCAGCCCGCGCAGGTTGCGGATCATGACGCGCAGCGTGCTGCGCCTGATGGATACTTCCAGCGGTCCGTCTTCGCGGGCTTTGCGCAGCGTGGCCGCGACGATTTGCTCCACTTCGGCGTCGTCCGGCAGAGAAAGCCGGAATTCGGTCGCGTAGTCCCGAATGACCTGCGGCAGTTCCTCTTTCCAATCGAGCAGGATGAGTTGCCGCCGGGTGGACTGGAACTGTTGCAGCAG
>JAGPEO010000189.1 GCA_018056925.1 Phycisphaerae bacterium | reverse complement strand
GGGACTTGCCCACCTCCGCCTCATCGCCCACCAGGTCCAACACGTCATCCACGATCTGGAACGCCAACCCCAGCGACTCGCCGCAGCGCCGCATCTGTTCCGTCCGGCTCTCATCGGCCCCGGCGTACTTGGCGCCCAGCAGGCAACAGGTGCCGAGGAGGGCCGCCGTCTTGCGGCGGATGATGTCCAGGTATTCCCCCTCAGTGAGCTCCAGATTGTCGCGATTGCTGACCTGCATCATTTCGCCTTCGCAGATCGTGTTTGTCGTCGCTCCGATCAGCCGGGCGGCGAACTGCGAATCCAGACTGCTGCACAGGTGAAAGGCGTGGCTGATAAGAAAATCCCCCATCAGCACGGCCCGCTCGTTTCCCCACAACCGGTTTACGGTGGCCGCCCGGCGGCGAACGTCCGCCTCATCGAGCACGTCATCGTGAACGAGGGTCGCGATGTGCACCATCTCGACCACGGCCGCCAACACGCTGTGGGCCGGGCGCAAGGTTCCGCAAGCGTGGCCGGTCAGCAGCAGCAGGGCCGGCCGCAACAGCTTGCCGTGGAACTGGGCGACGTGCCCGCAGAGGTCGGCGATGAAGCCTTGATCGCTGATCAGCTCATCGCGGAAGATGGCCTGCGATTCGGCCAACTCGGACCTGATGGGCGCGTATAGCTCGGTCAAACGAAGTGTTGCGCGCGTCGGCGCCTGCACCCTTGTCTCCTTAAGACTCACGGCAGAGTCTTTCCGCGCGATAGAGGCATGTCCAGTCTGCACTGAACTTTCAGAACCATTGAAATCTTGAGAACGCGCGGTCCGCCTGTGCAGCGTCAAGGTTAGGTGCGGATCAAGGGCTCAAGGGGTCTACAATGGGCGGGTGAGCGTGAAACCGCCCGCCACCCGTCCTTTACGATTCAGGATGAACGGCCTTGCCAGGATCGGTTACCTCTGGGGAGACCCAACCGCGGGCACGCTCAAGCTCACCCAGCATAGCCGGAACGCGCTTGCAGAAGCGCGCGTTATTCACCGCCATGGCCACACAGATAACGACTACGATCAGTGCAACCGGGGCCGAGCGGCTGCCGGCCAGGCCGTGTGCCGGAAGCGCCAAAACGTAAAAGGTGAAGCAGCACGAGTACAAGAACAGATTGTCGTAGCCGTACTGGCTATGGAAGCTGGCTGCGACCAGCAAACAGAGCAGCGCCGCCACAAATGTCGCACTGCCCCAGGTCCGCCGGCGCCAAACCATCCACGCCGCGGCCAGGCTGGACACCGCCCATAACCAGACGGTCGCCTGTCCTAGACGGTCGTATTGCAGGCCGGCGCGCAGTGCCGGCCGGCCATAGATCACGGCCGGAGCCGGAATCCACCCTACCACGTTCTGTACGAGCGAGGCGTTTACCAAGCCGGCCAAGCGCTGGCCGAGCGGGGTCTGAGTGTGTAGGAACCGCTGCTGATACACGTATTCGCTCGGCTCCAACCCGCACGCCTGCGGCAGAATGAGCGACTGCGCTGCCAGCAGGGCAGACCCGATCAGCAAGGAATAAGCCGCCCAGCGCACGACGTACGCTGCGCGGCGCGTCCTGCGCCAACAGCAATAGCACACCAGCGCGGCGGCTGCGTTGGTGATCGTCACCCCCGTTGCGAGCACGCCCACGAGCACGGCGTGCCGGAACCTGAGGCGCAGCGATTGGCGGTGCGCAACCAGCAGTTGCAGCGAGATCAGCGTTGCCGCCGCGACGATGTACGACTCCGGCATGGCCGCGAAACTTAGGTGCGCCGTGGTGCAGCCCAGCAAAAACGCCCCCGCCAGCCCCAGCAGGCGCGAGCCGGTCACTTTTTTGAAGTACAGTGCTGCCAGCGTCACGCATAAACCCCCGAACCCCGCGCTGACGGCCAGGGGCGCCCATTCGGCGGCCACGGCGCGCGAGGCCAGCGTGCACGACAGATACCAGCCTGCGGGCAGCAGCGGATGCAGGCTCGTGTGGATTTCGGTACCCCACCCCGACTGGTGGAACTTCGGATCGGCGTCGAACAGCATATCGATCCGGTCGAACACGCCCAGCCGGCCCAACTGTTGCCCATAAAAGAAATAGACGGCTGCGAACAAGCAACCCATCAGCACCGAGATGGCGGTCCAGCCTTTGGCGCCACGGACGGCCCGCGCCAGCGCGGGCACGTCCTGCAACACCAGCGCGCGGCCCCACGCCAGCGCCAGCGGCACCGCAAAACCGCTACAAGCCCCCAGGATGAAGCGCACCACGTGGCCGTCGGCTCGGCCAACCGGTCCCGGCCGCAGGAAGTAGCGCCAGGCTGCGTAGCACACGAGGGCGGCGCAGGCCAAGGCAGCCCCCGCGAGCGGCGCCCGAGCGACCAGCCGCCGGTCCCGCCTTTGCGTATAAAGCAGGATCAGTGCTATAGCGCAGCTCGCGGCACCCAACTTGCCCACGCGCGTTCAAGCTCCGCAAAACCGCCCGTGCCCGGCCGCGTTTGCGCGCCGCGCAGCCATCATCGTAGTCGTTTGCGGATCAGATAGGAACCGCTCAGCGGCCCGCGCGTCCGCAGGCCCGCCGGGTGCACAGGGTTAGAGGTTTCCGCGGCGCTCCTGTTCGCGCTCCAGCGCGACGAACAGGGCTTTGAAATTGCCCCGGCCGAAGCCGCGAGAGCCGTGGCGCTCGATCACCTCGAAGAACAGTGTGGGACGGTCCTGGACCGGCTGGCTGAAGATCTGGAGCAGGTAACCGTCTTCGTCGCGGTCCACGAGGATGCCCAGTTCGCGAAGGTCGTTATAGCTTTCATCGATCTTTCCGACGCGCGCCTGCAGGTCGGCATAGTAGGTGTCGGGTACACGCAGAAAATCGATGTTGCGCTCGCGCAGCATACGGACCGCGTGGCAAATGTCGCTGGTGCTCAGCGCGATGTGCTGCACGCCGGGGCCGCGATACCACTCCAGGTATTCGTCAATCTGCGATTTTCTACGGCCTTCGGCGGGCTCGTTGATGGGCAGCTTGATCTGGCGGCCGTCCTCCATGACCTTGCTCATCAGGGCACTGTATTCGGTGCTGATATCCTTGTCGGTGAAGTGCCGGAGCTGCTTGAAGCCCAGGACGCGTTCGAACCAGGCCGCCCAGTAGTTCATCTCCCCGAGATAGACGTTGGTGACGACGTGGTCGATCGCGCGTAAGCCAACCTGCGGCACGGTAGGGGCTGCAACACGCAACGGCTTGTATCCCGGGGCGAAAGCGCCGCGGTAGCCGCCGCGCTCGACGAACTTGATGACGGTATCGCCCGCGTATTTGATGACGCCGGTTTTGATGACGCCGTGTTCATCCGCGGCTTCTTGTGATGGTTGCAGGATGGTGGCTTGTCGTAGTCGAACGGCGTTCATGGCGGCGTCGCAATCGCGGACCGCAAGGGCGATGGTCTTTACGCCGTCACCGTGAAGCTGGCAGTGCCGCGCGATTTCATGATCGGGCACAAGCGCGCTGGTAAAGACGAAACGGATGTCGCCTTGTTTAAGGACATAGCTGGCGCGGTCGCGTGAACCGGTTTCGAGGGCGACTTTGGCGACCGGCTCGAAGCCGAAGGTCTTCTCGTAGAAGTGTGCCGCCTGGCGGGCATTGCCGACGTAGAACTCGACGTGATCCCAGCCGCTGATCGGGAGAAAGTCGGCGGCGGTCATGCTTATGGTCCGTTACCTTCCTCGACGAGCTGCGCGGCTTACCGACGCAGGCGACCGGGCAGGCTGCGGCTTGGAGGAGGCAAGCCACGGCGTGAGATTATTTGCGTTAGCGGGGACTTTTCAGCATGAGTTTTGCGGCTTGCGTTCCCGGACGTGAGCGACGTAAATGGTGGGGTGAAGATTTCGTATCCGTTAGCGTGCGTGCTTCTGCTGACTAGCTTGCCGGCATGGAGCCAGAACTCAGAGGTGGTCCGCTACGAACTAGCGCCGCAGGTGGAAACAGGGGGTGTGCGGGTGGAAATGAGCTGGGACACGGCCGGGCGCACGTTGTCCGCGGTGTTCATCGCCCCGCGCTGGGGCACGGTTAACGACGTGCCGGGGCTGATTAGGAATTTACAATTCGGTGGCGGCGTGACGGGGGTGCGCAAGCAGGAGACGGTGTGGCTGCTGCAGCACGGGCGTGACGCGACCATTACCTGCACCTACGAGATCGACCCCGGGCGGCGGACGCTGGATTGGGACGCGCCGCACCTGCCGGTGACTACGCGCACTTTTTTTCACGGCGTGGGCAACACGTTTCTGATCGTGCCGATCGCCGGAGCCGGAATGCCCGAGAAGTACAACTTTGCCCTGCGCTGGCGTCTGCCGCCGCGTTGGACGGCGATCTGCTCGTGGGGCAGCGGGCCGGCGGCAGGGGAGGAGCTAACGCCAACCGACCTCAGGGACTCGGTGTACTTTGCGGGCCGGGTCGACTCGCGGACCGTGGAGCGCGACGGGCGTACGATCACGGTGGCGCTGGTCGACCGGTTCGAATTCGGGGTGGACGAGTTCAGTGCGCTGGCGGCCAAAATCCTCGAATACGAATGCCGGTTCATGGGGGAGACCGAATTTCCGCGGCTGATGGTGGCGGCGGCGCCGGTCGGCGAGGCGATCGGGGCCAATGATTCGCGGCTGGTGGGGATGGGGCTTTATCGCAGCTTCGATTTGCTGGCGGCGCCGGCCAGCACCTTGAACGACGGGTTCGAAAGCTTATTCGCGCATGAGTTGTTCCACCACTGGAACGGCGGGGTTTTGAAGGCCGGCCAGCCCGACAAGCTCGTATACTGGTTCATCGAGGGGTTCACAGAATACTACTCGCTGCGAATCCTGTACGAATCCGGCCACTGGGACGCCAAGACATATGCCAAGTGGATCAACCGGCACTTGCGGCAATACCACAACAATCCCGCTGCGAATGCTACGAATGAGCAAATAGCGGAGCGTTACTGGCGCGAGCGCGACAGCGTGGGCGAGATACCCTACCAGCGCGGCGTGCTGCTGGGTCTACGTTGGCACCGGCTGGCGCGCTCCCAAGGAACGCCTGACGGCCTGGACCGGTTGTTCAAAGCGCTGGTCGCGCTGGGGCGCACCGGCGAGTTTGAGCTTTCAAACGCGGCCATTCGCGAGGTCGGCGTGCGTGTGCTGGGCGACTGGTTCGGGGCGGAGTTTGACCGCTACGTGACGGCGGCGGAAACCATCACCGTGCCGCGGGACGCGCTGGCGCCCGAGTTCGTGGCTGACTTGGAAGAGGTTTACGAGTACCAGTTGGGCTTCGACGCTAATAAGGCGGCCAAGGACAAACGCGTGCGCAAGCTGGTACGCGGCTCAGCCGCCGAGAAAGCGGGCGTGCGCGAAGGTGATCAGCTTGTAGCGGCCAAGGTGCACGCAGACCCGGATCAGCCGATTGAACTGGCGGTGAAGCGGGGTGAGGAGGTGCGGCAGATCCGCTACTACCCGCGCGGGCGGCGGACGCTGGCGCTGCAATTCCAGGTGGCGGACTCGCATACACTTAGCGCACCTTGAACGGCCTGCCTCTGGTGGCGCCTTAAATGCTGGATATACCTCTGCTCTGTAGTCGCCGCCAAATAACACAATTGTCACATCTTACACGCTAATCATCTAATAACGGACTTGGAAAACTTAACGCTGCAAGCCAATAATTCGAGTGTTAGGGCGCGCGCCTGGCGCGGCTAGGGCGCGGCCGGACAGTTTATTCAGGCGAACTATCGAAACCGTCAGCGCCGCGCCGCTCGGCTGCGCGACGGTCTGTCAGGAGAGGATTGTGGGACGCACCCCCGACGGCTATGACGTTCGAAATCTCGCACGCCCCTGGGTTTGGACAGCCGCCAAACATAAATCGCTAACAAGTTGGAAATGCGGCCGCGCTGCGGTGTGGCCGGCGCTGCTGGTCAGCCTGTGCCTGATGGGCTGCAAGGCTGATCGGCGCATCAGCATGGCGCAGCTTGCGGAGCTGGAGGCGCAGGCCAGCATGCGTCCGGCCGTTCCGGTCGAACCGGCCAAGCTGGAGTTGTCGGAACTGCACGGGTACCGGATACAGCCGCGCGACGTGCTAGTCGTGCGCATGATCGGTTTGTCGACGGCCGACCGCTACGCGGAGACGATGATCCCGGTGCGCGTGGGCGAGGATGGCAAGGTTGTGCTGCCGGTGGTGGGGCCGATCCAGGCCGCGGGGCTGGAGCTGGGCGAGTTTGAGCGTGAGGTTATCGCGGCCCACGTGCCGGCGGTAGTCAGGGATTTGACGGCTTACGTGGAAGTGGCCGGGCCGGAAGCGACCACGGTACTGGTACTGGGCGCGGCGCTGACGCCGGGCCTGGTGCGGCTGCCGCAGAACCAGCGCGACATTCTCTACGCCTTGTCGAGCGCGGGCAGTTTTGGGCCGACCAGCTCGTTGCGTGTGCGGTTGCGACCGATCCGTCCGGAGCGCCCGGAAGTGGTGTACGATTTCCTCGACCAGAACGATGTGCGTCGCGCGCTGCAAGCACCGCCGCTCGAGTCGGGTGATACGCTGGTAGTTGAAGCCGAGGGCAACCCGGCTGTGTATGTGGCCGGCCTGGTAAACAACCCTGGCGCCGTGCTGGTACCGACCCGTTCGACCATTTCGCTGATGGGGGCGATCGCGGCCTCGGGCGGTCTAGTGGATTTCCTGGAACCGGATGACGCCACGTTGTGGCGAACGCTGGATAATGGCCAGCGGGTGCAGGTGAAGCTTGACCTGGCGGCCATTCAGTCCGGTTGTGAGCCGGATCCGGATTTGCGACCGGGCGATGTAGTGTTTGTGCCGCCGTCGCTCAAGACGCGTATACGGCAGTGGGCGATGGAGAACCTGCGCTTTGGGCCGTTCGGTATGACTGCTGTATATGATCCAATTGCGATCTACGAAGCCCGTTTGATTTCCAACAACAACAACAACGGAGCCCGGGCGGCGGTGCTCCAAGGGATTACGTCAGGGGCTGCGGAAGTTATTGTGCCACCGGTAGTCGCCCCCGCGCCGTAGCATAGCATTGAAGTGGTGAACGGGAGTCTGGCGGGGGCATAGGCGCTGCGAGGCGGCGCGAGTCGAGAGGATCGTATGAGAAACATCCTGATGGCTGGCACGTTGGGCGTGTTCCTGGTCCAAGTGGCAGGATGCCCGAACATGATGACGGAGGGCACGAGTCCGGGCGCAAAGTTCACGACATCAATGGGCGAATTTGTAGTCAAGCTTGAGTTGGAAAAAGCACCAGTATCCGTCGGCAATTTCATACAGTATGCCAAGGCCGGTCATTACGACGGCACGATTTTCCACCGCGTTGTTCCTGGGTTCATGATTCAAGGCGGAGGTTACACTCCCGAAATGACGCTGAAGGAGGCGCGCGCCAACATTTTGAACGAGTCGGGAAATGGGCTGTCCAACCTGCGCGGGACGATTGCCATGGCGCGCGGCGAGGACCCCGATTCGGCGCGCGCCCAGTTCTTCATCAATGTGGCCGATAACAA
>JAGPEO010000188.1 GCA_018056925.1 Phycisphaerae bacterium | reverse complement strand
GTGTGAACTTGCGCGCATTATTGAACAGGTTGATGAACACCTGCTGCAAGCGCACAGAATCTGCCACGACCATCGGCTGTTCGGCTGTCAGCTCCATTTCGATTTTGACGCCCTCGTACGCCGCGCAGCTATCGACGGCGCGGCGGGCCAGTTGATGAATATCGAGGCGGCGGAACTCGAACTTCATCTTGCCGCGCGCCACGCGGGTGAGGTCCAGCAGGTCGTCAATGATGCGTGCTTCGAGCTCGGTCTCGTTGCGGATAGTCCGCACATCCTCGATTACGTCCGGCGGCAGGTCGCCGCGCCGCTCCAGCAAGGACGCGGTGAGCAGCACCGGCGTCAGCGGCGTGCGCAGTTCGTGGCTCAGCACGGCCAGAAAGCGGTCCTTGGCCTGGTTGGCGACCTTCAACTCCTCGGCGATGCGCTGGCGCTCGGCGATTTCCTCACGCAGCTTTTCGTTGGCCTGGGCCAGTTCGGCCGTGCGCTCGGCGACGCGTTTTTCCAGTTCGGCGTGCGCGGCGCGCAGCTCCTCCTGGGCCCGGCGGCGTTGGTGGCGCTCTTCCGCGTCGCGCAGTTCGCGCTCGACCGCCGGAACCAGGCGGGCCAGCTTGCCCTTGATGAGGTAATCATGCGCGCCCAGCCGCATGGCTTCGACGGCGACATCCTCGCCGATCGCGCCCGACACGATTATGAAGGGCAGGTCCTGCCGGCATTCTTTTAGCAGCTTCAGCGCCGCCAGCCCGCTGAAGTGCGGCATCGCATAATCTGCGATGATGATGTCCCAGTTGCGTTGCGACAGGGCGGTCTGCATGGCGGCGGCCGTGTCGACACGTTCAAAGACCACCTCATAACCGCCGCGCTTCAACTCTCGCACGATCAGCAGCGCGTCGTCTTCGCAGTCTTCGACTATCAATACGGCAAGCAATCTGGGCATGCTCTGTCCCTCAGCGGGGTACTGCTTCATTCAAAAGCAGCCAATAGAGGCCAAGTTGCTTGACTGCTTCAATAAACTGCTCGAAGTCCACCGGCTTGCGGATGTAGCTGTTAGCCCCCAACTGGTAGCTGTTGACGACGTCGCGTTCCTCGCGCGAAGAGGTTAATACTACCACCGGCGCCAGCCTGGTGCGCTCATCCGCCCGCAGCCGCCGCAGCACTTCCAGCCCGCCGATCTTCGGCAGTTTCAAGTCCAGCAATATTACCGCCGGTACTTCCCTCGGCTCGCGGCCCGCATAGCGGCCGGTGCCGAAGAGGTACTCCAATGCCTCGACGCCGTCGCGCGCCACTATGACCTCGTTGGCGATGTTGCACTTGCGGAAGGCGCGCAGGGTAAGGGCCTCGTCATCGGGGTTGTCCTCGACGAGCAGTATTGGCTGATTGGTCACCGGCTGAGCTCCTTAAATCCGCGCGGGATTGTAAAGTAAATCGTCGCGCCTTGCTCCACTTTTCCCTCCGCCCATACCCGCCCGCCGTGCCGATGGACGATGCGCTGCACGGTAGCCAGCCCGATGCCGGTCCCGTCGAATTCGGCCATCGCGTGCAGCCGGCTGAAGGCGCCAAACAGCTTGTCCGCGTACGCCATGTCAAAGCCGGCCCCATCGTCCCGTACGAAATAGACCGTTTCGCCGTTCTGCTCCACCGCGCCTACGGCGATCTTGGCCCGCGGGTGTTTGCTGGTGAATTTCCAGGCGTTTTCCAGCAGATTCTGGAGCATGATGCGCATTAAGCTTGCGTCGGCATGGACGATAAGCCCGGGCGCAATGTCCCATTCGACCTGTCGCGCCGGATTTGTCTTGCGTAGTTCGCCGGCGATCATTTGCGCCAACGCGCTAAGATCCACATACGTCCTGCGTATTTCGCTGCGCGTCGTGCGCGACAAACTCAGCAGCCCGTCAATCAATTGCCCCATACGCTGACTGGCAGCGCGGGTGCGCTGCAGATGGCTCCGGCCCTCCTCGTCCAGGCGGTCGGCATAGTCCTCCAGCAGCGCCTGACCGAAGCCGTCTATGGCGCGCAGCGGCGCCCGCAGGTCGTGTGAGACCGAATAGGCGAACGCCTCCAATTCCTTATTACTGGCCGCCAATTCCGCCGTGCGCGCCGCAACGCGTTGCTCCAGTTCCTCGTTCAACCGGCGCAGCTCGAGCTCCAGCCGCTTGCGCTCAGTGATATCCACGCCCATTTCCAGGATCAGACTGGACCCGTCTGTGTCGGTGAACGGATAATCCAATATTTCGTAGTTGCGCCCATCCGGACCGGTCCACTCCCAACAATGCGGGGAATTGTCTTTTAACACCTCGAATGTTTCGCAGGTTTCGCGCGGCTCGCTGCGCCCAAAGAGGATTTCGTAGCAGCGCCGGCCGTGCGATTCCCCGAACCGCTCGCGGAAAAAGCGGTTGGCAAATGGCACGCGATGGTCGGGCGAGAGCAGCACCACGCAGGCCGGTAACAAGTCGAACACCTCGTTCAAGCGTTGCCGCTCGGTTTGCAGCGCCTCCTGGGCCCGTTTGAGCTCGGTTATGTCGCGGGCGGCCGCGAACACGCCGCGAATCTCGCCGGCCGCGTCCCGGTATACCGAGGCGTTGTAGAGCACCGGCGTGTGATGGCCGTCGCGGTGGCGAATCTCCAGCGAGTAGTCGTGAACCGAGCCTTCCCGGAAAACCTGCTGGTAGCCGGCACGGGCTTTCTCGGGCTCGGTGAAATAGTCTGAGAAGTCTGTGCCAACCAGTTCCTGACGGGAATAGCCGGTGACCCGCTCAGTGGCGGCATTGACGTCCGTGATCTTGCCGTCCGCGTCAATGGTGACCAGCGGGTCCAGGCTGGCCTCAATCAGGCTGCGGTTGTATGCGCTGGCCAGCCGCAGCGACTCTTCGGCTCGCTTGATGGCGGTGATGTCACGGGCGGCCGCGAACACGCCGAGCACGTGTCCGGCCTCGTCCTTGTAGACGGAAGCGTTATAGAGGACCGGCGTGCGGTGCCCATCGCGATGCCGGATCTCCAGTGGATAATCGTGAACGACCCCTTCGCGGAATACCTGTTGGTAGCCCGCCCGGGCCTGCTCCGGTTCGGTGAAGTAATCGGAGAAGTCCGTACCGATCAGCTCGTGACGCGAATAACCGGTGACCCGTTCAGTGGCCGCATTGACGTCCGTGATCTTGCCGTCCGCGTCAATGGTGACCAGCGGGTCCAGGCTGGCCTCGATGAGACTACGGTTATAGCGGCTGGCCAGTCGCAGCGTCTCTTCGGCCTGCTTGGCAAGACTGGCCTCCTTCAGCGCTTGCTCGACTCGCTTGCGCTCGGAGATATCCATGCCGACGCCGGCCAGGCACACACCCTGCGCCAATTGAACGCGCACGCCGGTGAACAGATACGGTGTGACGCGGCCGTCTTTCGAAACGAAACCCGCTTCAATCTGCGTTTCGCCCGTTTCGAAGACCCGCCGCACGGCTTCCCGGATTCGCGTGCAATCATCGCCGCGGAAGAAATCCCACGGCGTCATGCGCGCCAATTCGGCCGGCGCGTAACCCGTCACCGCCACGAAGTTCTTGTTCCAGCGTAGAAACCGCCCATTGGCGTCAAACAGATAAAACACGCCCGGCAAGGTGTCGATCAGCGAGTCCGCAAACGCCTGTGCACGTTGCGAATCGCTGGGACTATGCTCAGTCGGCGGGCACGACTGCAGAAATAGCACGGCCAGGCGCTGCCCAAGGAGTGTCAGCGGTGCAGTGGAGACGAGCAGGTCGAGCTTGGCAGCCCCTGCCGGACCGAGGACGTTCAGGGTCGCCTTGATTCCCTCTTGCGGCTGCCCTGCGTCGATAGTTGCCGCAATGGCTCTGCCGAGCGGGCAGTGCCCGCACTCCGACCCAAAGCCGCACCCGCCGCGATCATTCAAATGCCCGAGACAGTGCAGAATCTCCCCTGCGCGCCGGCTGAGCACGGCCTGCAAAGGAGCGCCGGCTAACCGGCATGCCGCCGGGTTGGCCCGATGCACGAGGCCGTGGCGGTCAACCAGGAGCATTGGCAGTGGACTGTGCTCGAAGACGCTCTGCAGCTCTGAACCGGGCTCCCGTCCAGGTCCGTCGCGTTCTGGGTGAGCGGCAAGGCTTTCGTTCCTCAAGGTTGGTCCGCCGATAACTGTTGCGCGCGTAGTGGGCGAATTGCGGCGCGCGAAACAGCGATAAACATTTTCCGCGTGCGCAGCGGAGGCGTCAAGCCAAGATTGGTATTACACCGCTGTAATGCGGCGGGAACCGGCCGCCATGTTCAGCATGCAGACGTGTTTCCAGGGGTCCTGCCATACCTGCTGGACGACGAAGCCGGCGCTGGACGCCAGCTCACATAGATCTTGGAAGTTGTACTTGTATGAATGTTCGGTGCAAATCGATTCGCCGGCACGAAAGTCAAAACGATGCCCGCACACCAGTACGCGCTGGTCTGTGCGGCTAACCAGGTGCATCTCGACGCGGCCGGGGCGCGGATCGTAGAAGGCATGGTGCCAGAATTTGTCGACGTCGAAGTCCGCGCCCAGCTCGCGGTTCATGCGGGTAAGCAGGTTCAGATTGAACGCCGCGGTTACTCCCTGGCGATCGTTATACGCGGCATCAATCACTCGCGGGTCTTTCCTCAAGTCGGCCGCCAGCAATAGGCCGCCGTCCGGGCCGCACAGTTCGGCCGTCTGCCGCAACAGCCGTAGCGCCTCTTGCGGAGTGAAATTCCCTATGGTCGAACCGGGAAAGTAGACCACCCGCCGGCTGAATAGCGCTCCATTGGGCGGAAGGGACAGGGGCCCGGTGAAATCGCCACACAGCGGATGCACCTGCAAATACGGGTGCTCCTCTGCCAGGGCGCGCGCCGAGCAATAGAGCTGTTCGCGGGCAATGTCGACCGGCACGTATGCCAGGGGCGGCTTCAAGTGCTTGAGCAGCAGCCGCACCTTGCGCCCGTTGCCGCTGCCATACTCGATTATGGTGCAGGAATTGCCGACGCAGCCTGCAATCTCGCGTCCGTGCCGCCGCAGAATGGCGATCTCAGCACGGGTCACGTAGTACTCGGGCAACGCGCAAATCTGATCGAAGAGCCGCGAGCCCGCCGCGTCATAGAGGTACTTGCACGGCAGCGTCTTCGGCGCGGCCGACAGACCGCGCAACACGTCCGCCAGGAACTCATCCGTTAGCGGCACGCCATCCGCGGCTGCCGTAATTGCCTGGCTTATCACGCCCGGTCCTCCGCGAGCCGAATGCCGGCGAATTGCCAGCGGGCGTCGGGCGCAAAGAAGTTGCGATACGTGTGGCGGGCATGGCTGCGTGGCGTGGCGCAGGAGGCGCCGCGCAAGACCATTTGATTGCACATGAATTTGCCGTTGTACTCGCCCAAGGCGCCGGTCACGGGCCGGTAGCCGGGGTAGCCGACGTATGGGCTGGCCGTCCACTGCCAGAGATCGCCGTATAGCTGGTGCAGTGGGCCGGCGTCATCGGCGGCAGGCGCGGAAGACGGGTGAAACCGCCGGCTCTCGACGAAATGGCCTGCCAGCGGCGCGCTGGCCGCCGCTACCTCCCATTCCGCCTCATTCGGCAGGCGGGCACCCGCCCAGCGAGCATAGGCGTCGGCCTCGTAATAAGAAACATGGCAAACAGGTTCGGCCGGCTCTAAACGCCGTCGGCCGGCAAGTGTGTAAACAGTCCAGTGACCCTGCTGCCGCCAATAGAGCGGCGCGGTCCAGCCGCGCGCCTGGCGCACCGCCCAACCGTCCGAAAGCCACAGCTCGGGGCGTTCATAACCGCCGTCGGCCATGAAGCGCAGGTATTCCTGATTGGTCACCAAGCGGCTGGCGAGACGGAAGGCGTGCACGAACTCGCGGTGGCGCGGGGCCTCGTTGTCGAATGCGAAGCCGTGGCCGTCATGACCGATCCAGGCCAGTTGCTCCGGGAATTCCAGCCAGTTCAGGGGCGGGGCATCGCCAGCCGGCGGCACGTTCTCCTGACTGTACACCGGTTGTAGCGGGTTCAAGGACCAGTGGTGCTTGAGATCCGTGAGAATCAGCTCCTGATGTTGCTGCTCGTGATGAATGCCGAGTAGCACGGTGGGCGCGGCGACCGCCGGCAGATCGCGCAGCACCCGCTGCATGTGCTGGTCAATGTGCCGGCGATAACGCATCACATCCGCAACCGTCGGCCGGGAGAGCATTCCGCGTTCCGGGCGGGGCCAGCGTGGCCCCGCGGCTACGTAATAGGAATTGAACAAGAGCGCATATTGCGGGTGAAACTCGCGATAGGCCGCCAAGTGAGGCCTGAGTACAAACGTTTCGAAGAACCAACTCGTGTGCGCCAGATGCCACTTCACGGGGCTGGCGTCCGGCATTGACTGGATGACATAGTCCTCGGGCTCCAGCGGACTGCACAGTTCTTCAGTAGCGCGGCGCGTGACCTCGTACGCCACGCGCAGCGCTTCGGCGTCGGCCGCTGGGCTTAAGGCGCTCGAGGGCGATGTGGCGTAGGCAGTCGTAGTCACGTGGTTATCGTAGGTGCGGCTGTCGCGCAGCGCCATTCTCTTTTTTGTCAGCTTTCGGCAGCCTGAATGCAAGTGAACGGCGGCCGGATTGGCGGCGCTGCGCGGCGTGGAGGAAGACCCGCCGATGCACTGCTATTCAACTGAAGCGAAGTTTAGTCTTCGCCGGCAGTAATGTTTCTGAGTTTCGCGACAGGCGGCCGCGCGGGGGCGCCCGACTGCGAACGGTCTTCGGAGGCCGCCGGCGCGAAGCCCCGCTTCGGCGAGAACTTATGGGTCGCAAGCGTTGCCGGCCGGCGCGGCGCGGGCGGCTGCGCGGGCGGCCGGATTCGCATCCGCAGGGCGGAAATTATGGGCCTTGGAAGTGCGCGCCGCGGTGGCGGCGAAATTGCGCATGGCCGGGCGGTCAGAAAGGATTGACTTGCCCGCTTCGAAAGTGCTAGGCTCGGTTCGACTGAGAGCCGCAGAGGAGCGAGGATCATGAGATTTCACGCCATGGTGGGCGCCATTGTCATGTCGGCTTTGTTGCTGGGCGGCTGCCCGGTATTGGACCGCCAGACTGAACCCGGCCCGGTGCCCGTCGACGACGAGGCGCGTTTCACGCAGGACAGCGCCGGCGGTACTCCAGCACCGGTTGAGAACAGCCCGGGTCCAGGGCCCGGAGAAAGCACGCTCGCAGTCGACCCGGCAGACGACCAAACGAGCACAGATGGTTCGGCGCCGAATGAAACCAGCGGGAGCCCCACGACGGGTGAAGACGGTGGTGACGGGCAGCCGGTACCGGATGAGCCGCTGCCGATTCCGCCCGGCCGGTACAGCGGACCGGTCTTCGTGTGCCAGACTGCACACTGTACCGGATTGTTTGCAACTCTAGCCGGCCCGGAAATATACAATGAGACTGAATGGCCGAGCTGGAGTGTGGTGATAACTGCCGATGGCCTGCCTATGCTCCACGATCACACGCTTGACATGGGCGGCCTGCGCGTCGATTACATGAACGGTGAAGTGCAGATAACGGACGATGGCGTGATCGTCACCTGGCTGACGCAGGTCA
>JAGPEO010000005.1 GCA_018056925.1 Phycisphaerae bacterium | reverse complement strand
TGCCATGCCCAAGCCGCGCAGCGGCGCGGGCATGTGGATGCCGGTTGCTTCGCATCTGGCGCCGTTAACCAGGGGCATGTCCGCGCTTACAGCTTGGACATGGCACCCACGGCACCCGGCACCCACGGACCTAGCGGCGCAACCGGCGGCGGTTCGGCGTGACCGGCCCCGCTTCCTGCTGTAATCTACGCCGGCATGGGGAAGGCTGGCACACTGGCGATTCCGACGGCCGACATTCTGGAGGCCGTGCAACGCTGCTGGGGGTTCAACAGCCTGCGTCCCCTGCAAGCTCAAGCCATCCAAGCCGAGCTGGAGCATCGCGATTCGCTGGTCGTCCTGCCTACGGGCGGCGGAAAGTCACTCTGCTACCAGGCGCCGCCCCTGGTCGCCGGGCGGACCGACGTCGTTGTCTCGCCCCTGATCTCGCTGATGAAGGACCAGGTGGACGCCCTGCGCACCTGCGGCTATCCGGCCGCCGCGATTTACGGGAAATTGCCGCTGCCCGCGCGGCTTGAGATTGAGCGGGAGGTCATGGCCGGCCTGTACCGGCTAATCCTGCTCGCGCCGGAACGGCTTTTGGCGCCCGACTTCCTCGACCTGCTCGACCGCGTCTCAGTGCGGGCGTTCGCGATTGACGAGGCGCACTGCATCAGCCACTGGGGGCACGATTTCCGTAAGGAGTACCGGCAGCTCGCCGTGCTGCGGAAGCGTTTCCCCAACGCCAGCCTGCACGCTTACACCGCTACCGCGACGCAACGCGTCCGCGACGACATCGCCGCCCAACTCGGTCTGCGCGATCCGCTGGTGCTGGTGGGCGACTTCGACCGCGCCAACCTGGTGTATCGCGTGATCCCGCGCATGGACCTGTACGCGCAAGTGCTCGAGGTGCTCGAGCGCCATCGCGGCGAAGCCGTCATCGTTTACTGCATCAGCCGCAAAGACACCGAAACCCTGGCGACGCGGTTGGTCACCGCCGGCGTGCGGGCGGCGTATTACCACGCCGGAATGGACGCCGAGCACCGCCGCCGAACGCAGGACGCGTTCTCGCATGAAAAGCTGGATGTAATCGTGGCCACAGTCGCCTTCGGCATGGGCATCGACCGCAGCGACGTGCGCTGCGTGATTCACGCCGCAATGCCCAAATCGGTGGAACACTATCAACAAGAGACCGGCCGCGCCGGGCGCGACGGTCTGCCGGCCGAGTGCATACTGTTTTATTCGCCCGCGGACGCGTTCAAATGGGAAAGCCTGATCCGCAAGAGTGCGGAAGAGGCCGGGGCGGGGCCACAGGTGGTTGCCGCCGCGCTGGACTTGCTGGCGCACATGCGCGGCTACTGTGCCGCCCCGATCTGCCGCCATCGTTTTCTGGTTGAATACTTCGGACAACAATACACGAAAGACAACTGTGGGGCTTGCGAGCGCTGTCTGGATGAAGTTGAGGCGGACGACGAGGCCAATGTATTGGCGCAGAAAATTCTTTCCTGCGTGGCGCGCGTCGAACAGCGCTTCGGGGTGGGGCATGTCGTCAAAGTGCTGCAGGGTGCCAATGACAGACAGGTGCGCTTGTTTGGGCATGATCGGCTCAGCACCTATGGACTTCTGAAGGAATATGACGCCAAGATAATTACCAACTTCACGTATCAACTCATTGAACAGGGCGTCCTGGACCGCACGCCCGGCGACCGCCCGATCCTCAAGCTGAATGCGGCCTCATGGCGCGTGCTGCGCGGCGAACAGAATGTGAGGCTCGTCCGGCCTAAGGCCCGCCCGCTGGCGCCGACGCAGGTGGAGATCGAATCCTGGGAAGGCGTGGATCGCCAACTGTACGAGAGCCTGCGCGGGCTGCGAAATCAGATCGCGGCCGAACGCGGCGTGCCGGCGTTCATCATTCTCGGGAATGCCACACTGCGGGACATGGCCCGCCGCCGCCCAACCACGCCGGCCGAGTTCCTGCAGGTACACGGCATCGGCGAGCAGCGGCTGCGGGAATTTGGGGCCCGGTTTCTGGAGCACATCAGGGCGACAGTCGGAGCGCGCGGCACAGTCGAGCCGGAACGTGTCGCCGGAGAGGGATCGAGGGATCTAGGGATCAAGGGATCAAGAGGCGCCGTGTCGCCGCAGAGACCGGCGTCCCGCCCCAAAATGTAGCAGAGCCGGGGCGTGTCGCCCCGGAATGCCGCCAAAAGTTCCCGCCAGCGCAGTACCCGCTCCCCACACCCTCAGAGCGCGCTCGCTTGCGTGTCGGGCGCGGGTCGGTTGCCCTCGCTGGCGCCTCGGGCTCGGATCAGGTCCCGCAGGCTCGGGGCGTGGGGCCGCCGCCTACGCTTCGCACACGGCCGCGACACGAATGGGATCTATGTTCCAGTCGGCTGGATGATGTTGCGGGTCGCCGGTGATGGTGACGGCTTCGGGGCCGAGCGGATGCCATAGGACCGGCGAGGAGGGGCCGAAGATGGTGATCGTCGGGCTGCCGAGCAGCGCCGCCAGGTGAGCCGGGCCGGAGTCGTTGCCGATCAGGGCCCGTGCGGCCGTCAGAGCGGCAACCAGGTCGCCTGGGGGCGGGCAGTGCAGCACGGGGAAGTTATCGCAAACCGCGCGCAGGTTGGCGGCCTCTTGTCGCTCCAACTCCACCGGGCCCAGTACGAAGCACACTTCTGAGCCGGCGCGCTGCAAGGCGCGCCCGACCGCCAGGAAATTCTCCCACGGCCAGCATTTTTCGCGACCGCCGCTGCCTGGGTGGATCAGGACGCAACGGCCGGCAGCGCCGGCGGCGGTTAGCAGCGCCGCGCCGCGCTGGCGCAACTCATTCGGTACGCCCAAGCCGCGCCGGCCGGGGTGTTGGTGGATGCACTTAGGGATCAGCAGGCCCTGGGCTTCGAGATCGGTCGCCCACTGCTGCGTGATGTGCCGGTTTAGATTCGGGCGGGGGCGCGGATCGAAGCTGTACAGGCGGGCGGGCTCCAGCGCGAGCAGTCGTTGATGCACGCGCCCACGAGCATCACCCAAAGCGCTGAGCACGTGCGCGCCGCGGATTAGTTCATCCAGCCCGGCGGGCCGGGGGGCGCCGTTTTCGGAATACAGCCAATGCAGCCCCAGGACGTCGGCGCACTGGCGCGTGATGCTCGGGCAGCACGCGGACAGTTCGCCGAAATCAGTGCGGGAGACAACGTGCACCCGCCCCTCCTGGCCGACGCGCGGCAGGCGCAGGGCGAGCTGCAGCGTCAGCGCCAAATCGCCGAGCGCACCGCCATGCAGGATTATCCAGCCGTCAATCACGCTTCAGCCCTGCGCACCGCCCAACCCGTTGGGCGAAGTCGCCGGCTTGGCAGCCGGTGCGGGCAGTTCGACGGCGCCCGTCACTTCACTGATCCGCGATATTCCGTGCTGTTGCATGTATGCACACAGGCCGTCCGCAATCTTCAGCGGCGTCGCCGGATCGACGAATAGGGCGGTGCCCACCGCGACTGCCGAGGCGCCGGCCAGGAAAAGTTCCAACGCGTCTTCTGTCGTCTGGACACCACCCATGCCGATCAGCGGAATTCCCGCCGCGCGGGCCACCTGGCGATATACGCGATGCACGGCGTACACGGCCAGCGGCTTGATTCCCGGGCCGCTCAGGCCGCCAGTGGTGTTGGCCAGACGCGGGCGGCGGGTAACAACGTCGATGCTCATGCCGACATAAGTGTTGATGAGACTGAGAATGTCCGCGCCGCCATCGATGGCCGCCCGGGCCGTCAGAGCGATATCCGTCACGTTCGGCGAGAGTTTGACGATGAGTTTGGCGCGGCGGACATGCGGGCGCACGGCTGACACGAGCGTCTTGAGCAGCCGCGGGTCAGTGCCGAACATCAGGCCGTCCGAGACGTTAGGGCACGAGACGTTCAACTCCAGCCCGGCGATGCAGGGGTAAGCGTCGAGCGTGCCGCAGACGGTGACGTAATCTTCGATTGAATGTCCGGCCACGTTGACCAGCACCGTCGTGGGCATTTGTTGCAAGTACGGGATCTTCTCCGCCACGAAGCGTTTGAGGCCGACGTTCGCCAAACCGATGGCGTTCAGCAGGCCGCCGCGAACTTCGACCAGCCGTTGCGGCTCATTTCCCAGGCGTTCTTCGCGGGTCACGCTTTTGGTGGTGAACCCACCCAGCCGGGTGTAGTCGAGCACGTCGGCCAGTTCGGGCCCGTAGCCGCAGGTTCCGGAGGCAGTCAACACCGGGTTGCGCAAGGACAAGCCGGCGAGGTCAACGTCGAGGGTCGGGGTGGAGATAGGGGCGTCGCTCATGGTTGGTGGATTGTATGTTTTTCGGACCGTCGCGACGAGCGGAAATGGGGCTGGCGAACCTGGCGGCGGGTCGATACGGCGACCGCGCGCACCGGTCGATTTTCCTATTGATACTGCGCCTGGGCCCTTGGTCACGAGAAGGACATGCGCTGGTGGCAAGCCGCTGGGTAGACAAACTGTACGACTGGCTGGCGAAACTGCCGTCTCCGGACGCGGAAATGATCTTGTCGGCCGGGCTGGAGCGAGCCGAACCGCCCTACTTCGAGCGTCTGGTGGAGCTGTTATTCGAGCGTGCGAGCGAAGCCGCCTGGGCGGAATTGATTGCCAACTATCCGCGCTTGAGCCCGCAAGCTCGGGCGCGACTGCGGGCCGACGGGCAGCAAATGCGGGCCGGGCTGGCACGTGTGCTGCGGGGCGGCTCGCCGCTTGGTCGCTGCAATGCGCTGCAGGCGCTGCGCGATGACCCCGCGCCGGCGCTGGCGTATTTGCTGCCGGACGTGCTGCGAACTTCCTCCGGCGACGTGCGGCGCATGGCGGCCGAGACATTACGGTGGCTGGCGGAGTTCGTTCTTGATTTTGCGAAGCCTACCGAGCAAGCGGGGCCAGCTCGTGCCGAGCCGGAGAATCGTAGTAGGGGTGAATCTCGGTCGGAGGCCGTTGCGCGGCAGCGCGCCGACCGGGCTTCAGTGGCGCGGGCGGTGTGCGAGGCCCTGCGCGGCTTCGAATCGCACTACCGCGTGGAAGTAGTCGAAGCGGCGCTGTGGCTGACGCGCGACTTGGGCGAAGATTTGTGGAGTGTGCTCGCAAACCGCCGCCTCCCGACCGCCCACGTCGTAAGCGCCAACCTGAAGGCCTGGGACGGCCCGCGGCTGGCCCGATTTCTCCTGGAGGCCCTGGCGCAGCGGAGCTGGCGCGCCTCGGCGCGCGAGCAGCTCATGCGCTGGCAGGGCCCGGAGCGCCTGGCAGCGTTGCTCAGAAATTCGGACCTGCTGGAGCGCCCCGATTTCCGCGAAGGCTTGAACACACTCGGGCGCCCGGGGTGGTTTTTCGGCCTGAACGATTTGCGCGACCTGCCGCCCGAATTGCGCGCCCGAGCCCCCGAATGGTTGGTCCTGCTTGGCTACCGGCCGGAGCAGAAGCGCGCCCTGCTGGCTCATTGGTCCGAGGTCGCGTTTGAGGAGTTGCGCGTCGCGGCCGAAGCAGCCGCGCGCGCCATGGCGCAAGGGCCGGAGTGCTGGGCGGTTGACGCGAGCACTCTGCCGCGGGAGGACGGGGCATGACCTGGGCGTGGCTGATGCTGGCACAGGGCGCGCCGCTGACACGGCGCCAGGCACTCGAGCTGCTGCGTAAGGGCTTCCACAGGGAGCTGGCCAGCAACGACTTGTTCATATATGTCATCGGCGCGGTCGCGCTGATCGCGCTCATTCTGCTGCTGAGCCAGGTGATCAGTCAGCGTCAGCGGCCAAAAACTCCGCCGCGGCGCGATTACTTGCTAGAGGCGGTAAAGGTGCTCGGGCTGACACGCCAGGAGCGCTCGGACCTGTTGGAGCTTGCGGCGCGGGCGCGCCTGGCGCAACCGGCCGCCATGCTGCTTTCGCCCGCCAACCTGAGCTACGCCTTGAGCCGGGCCGCGATCGACGCTCCCGCCGGCCCGCTGCGGAATCGGTTGGACGCACTTTCGCGCAAGCTGTTCGGCGACGGTTTAGCGCGGGATACGGGGCACTCGACTTTTCAAACCGCCTCCAGAACGGCCAGTGGCAACCAGCCGGTCTGATCGTTCGGCAGGCGAACTTCGGCCCAGTCGCCGCGCTGCTGGAGCACGCGCATTTCCACGCCGGGCCCCAGTGGTTGCTGCAGTGCGGGATCGTAGCCCTCACCGCGCCCCAATCGCAGGATGGTAGGGCCGCCGACCAGCACAGCACGCGGGTGACGCGCGTCCTCGCGCACTTGCCAAGCCACCGAAGCCGCGAATGAAAGCGCCAGCCCCACCGCCAGCCCGCCCGTGACCACAAGCTCGCGCCGCGGCCAGCGCAGACGCAGCGTGAGCAAGAACCAGCCGGCTACGGACAGTATCACGGCGGCCCAGAACCGGCCGTTGAGAGCCGTGTCATAGTGCAGGAAAAGAAGACTGCGGACGAGACGGGTCTGTCCGCTGCGCTCGATGGCCGGTTCGACTTGGCGCCGCGCGTATTCCAGATTCGCCGCGATTTTCTGGTCGGCGGGATCGAGTAGCTGGGCCCGGGCGTAGTGCAGAATGGCCGCCCCGAGTTCATTGAGCCGGAAGTAGGCGTTGCCCAGGTTGTATTCGAGTGCGGCGTTTCGCACGCCTGCCTCGACCAACGCACTGAACCCGGCCACGGCCTGGCGATAGAGCTCCTGCGACCGCTCCGGCTGACTGTGCGCCAACTCGACCGCCTGATCGAATGCGCCTTGGGCTTCGCGCAACACCTGCCGCTGTCGTTCGGGGGACATTTCCTCCGCGATGGACGCTGAGCACGTCAGCCCCACGATCGCAATAATGGAAAGAATCATTCGCCTCATAGCCGCTCGCGCTCCAGGGCGCGCAGACATTGGTCGGCGCTTTCGGCCAGCGCGGTAGGGGTGTCGGTCCCCAGTCCGCCAAATGAGAGCTGCTCGCAACGCTCGACGATGCTCTGCCATTGCTCGCGAACGGAGGCGGACGCGTTGCGCTGGGCCAGGAAACCAGCCGCGGCCGGGCCGATGAAGCGCGCGGGCGGCTCGTCCAGCCGTTCCGCCAGGTAGCCCGTCAGCGCAGCCGTGATTTCGGCGGCCGCTTGGCGAGCCGGCAGTTTCTGGGCTTGAGCGAGGCGCGCCCGGGCTTGGCGCAGGGCTTTCTGGCGGCGATGGCGGATCGATCCGCCGGCTCGCGCGTAGCTCAGGCACACCCAGGCAATCAGGTACCCGGCCGGCGGCCCGATGGTTGCCAGAGCCAGCGCATTCAGGCTGACGGGCGCCGTGCTCGCCAGGAGCCGCGCTTCGCGCGTTTCGTTTCCGTGCAGGCCGTCAAGGGCGTGCAATGTCTGATTGTTGGCCGCCGGCGGGTCCATCCGCTCGACCAGCGCGGAGGTGTTCAGCTCCGCGGCGGGCATAACCTTCAACGGAATGGCCTCACTCAGGGCCACCACGTACATCTCGCGGTCAGGATCGAAATACGGATATTCCAGCCGCGGAATCTCGGTTAGATCGCTGCGCTCCGCGCGGATCACTTGTGTAAATCTCTTGCGACCGCCGACGACCTCCCCTGCCAACTCCTCCTGCGGGACGCGGAACCCGCCCGTTAGCTTGGGGTCAGCGGCCAGATTGGGCGGCGGGAGCGTTTCCAGCGGTCCGTCGCCGCGGATTTCCATCGTCAGTTTGATCGGGTCGCCCACGCGGACGGCGGTCGGCTCCGCCAACACGGTCAGATCAAATGTGCCGACCGCTCCGGTGAAATTTGCGGGGCGCCCCTGGGTGGGCAGCGCTAGCACGGAAACGTCGGAAGGCTTCGGCGTGGCAATCAGGGTGCGATAGGCGGTCGCCTCCAGCCGCCCAAAAATGTCGCGCGTCAGCCGCACGGGATACCGCATGCCCACCTGAATGTCGTCGAAATTGAGCAAGCCGGGACGGTCGGGGACGTAATCCGTGATGGTCCGGTACGTGAAATAGGTTTCTTTGCCGCCGTCGGGCCGGTCGAGCTTGCGCGTATCACGCTCGATGTTGTTCGTCGGAAAGGGGCCGAAGTTCACGGCAATCAGGAAGTTCATCATGTCCTGACTGCTGATGCGATAGCCCTGAACCTGCAGCGGCTTGACGTAGATCGTCATGACCAGGCGCACTCGCTGTCCGACGTAAATCCTTTGCCGGTCGCAGGTTATCTCGGCCCACAGCAGTTCCTGGGCATCGCTGGGATGCACCTTTACCTGCACGGGTTCCGTCTGCACCGTGCGCCCGTCCACCACGAGCTTGATTGGCGGAATCGTCAGTTCGCCCGGCTCTTGCGGCGTCACGTGAAAGGTGTACGTCCGCGAACGCTTAACCGTCGTGCGGCCGTTGACTATGGTCGTGAACATCGATTCGCCGCCGCCCTCAACCCGGCGCACGATCGCCTGCGGAAGGTCGGGAAAATCGGGCTGTTCGCAGCGGCTGAAGTCTTCGACCCGGATGCTGACGGTGAACGGCTCGTTGGCGTAGATCTCGTCCGGTTCAATTTCCAGGCTGACCGAGGCTTTGGCGAACCCGGGAACGGCGCCCGCCCCCAGCAGGAGCAAAATGACGCACACGGCAGGTCCTGTAACTGTCGGTTTTACCCTCAAACCGGGAACTCCATGTTCTTCGATTCCGGACGGCCAAGCGGGCCCGTTCCGGTCAGAATTCTAAAGGCGGGCGGACCTACGGTGAACCCGCCGCGGCCCGGATCGCGGCGAACGGGTCGGCTGTATCTGCGGCCGCTTGGACGATGTCCAGAAAGGCTCGGAAATCGTTGTTTACAGCTTCAAGAGCGGCGGCAAAGGCGTCCAGATTGACGTGATAACGCTGGTGCAGGCGGACGTAAGCGTTGTTCGTGGGAATACGCCCCCAGCCGGCGCTGCGCTCCGGAAGCTGAAGTTTCGGGGCCACCTCCGTCGTGAAGGCGTCGCGCGCCGCCTGAAACACGGCCTCGCGCCCGCCGATCTTCGCTTCGCTTGGCAAGTCGCTGGCGTAATACGTGCGCAAGTCGGTGTTGAGCTTCAGGACCCAATCGGTCACGAGTTCATCATCGGCGTACTGGGCCTGCAGATCCGCCGCCATGGCCGCCCCTTCTGGGCCGCGCTGCTCCAGGAACAGCCGCGCGCCCTGGCGGCCGATGAATGTGGCCAGGCTCTCGTTGAAGTCGCTCTGACCGGAGACGTAAATCGTGTTGTGCGCCAGCTCATGTATGACCGTTTCGACCAGGTTTCCGTCGGCGCGATTCAAGAACGTTGACTGGACCGGGTCGGGCAACCAGCCGAGCGTGCTGTAGGCGTCCACTCCGTAAATGAACGTGTCATAGCCCTGTGCCTCGAGCTGTGCGGCGGCCTTTTCCGCATCGGCTTTGGCGAAGTAGCCGAGATAGTCGATCGTGCCGACGATCGGCATGCGCCATTGTTTAGGCGAAAGCGAGTCCTTGCGGCAGGCCGAGAGGTTGTATGCGATGGGCTTACCGTCGGCTTCATGATACAGGCGATAACTGCGGCCGACGTTCAACCCCAGTTCGGACGCGGCGAAATCGCGTACCTCAACGACCAGGCGCAGCTTGCGCTCCTGCTCAGGGGTAAGGCGCCCGCCGGCCAGGACCTCGTCGATGGGCTCGCTGTTGACGAGCATCTCGAGTTGGCCCGCGGCCTGGCGGATGATGTAGCCGAAGTCGGCGCAGCCGCTGAGCACCAGCGGCAGCAGCGCGAGCAGCGGGGCGCATGGGGCGCGAAGGAGATAAATCGCATGTCGTGGCACTGAAGCGCACCTCAAGGTCCAAGGGCCAGTGTCGCTCGCCGGAAGAGAAGCTATCATACCCGCGTTGTCGAGAGGTTCCTATGACGGAAGAGAAGCCGGTTGCACTGCCCACGCTCGTGTCGCTGCTCATTTGCGACCAGGTGATCGACGACAAGCTGACCAACAAGAAGAGCGCGATCGGCATGTTCAACACGGTGCTGGTCCCGCAAGCTCCGACTACGCTGGCCCAGGTCATGGTTTTGGCCTCGCTGACCGACATTAAGGGCCGCGTGGTGCTGCGGCTGCGGCTGGTGCGCGACACCGATAACGAGATCCTGTTTGAGACCCACGGGCCGATCGAATCGCCCGATCCGCTCGCGATCGTTGATTTGGTCTTCGGCATGCACGGCCTGCGGATCGGGGCGCCGGGGCCGTACGCGTTCGAAATTCTGTGCGGCCAGGAGCTTCTAGGCCGCCGTCGCTTTCAGGTAGTGCTCCGCCCCCCACGCCAACCCGACGCCGGCCAGAAGGAAGATTAAGCTCCAGCAAGGCGACTGAAAGAAAGCAACAAGACAACACCACAGCAAGCCCCCAAGTCAACAAGGCCAGGAGCCAACAACCCAACACGACAGCGGGCATACATATATGCGTGCGACCATATGTGCGTATGCGTTTGTGTGTACGTGTGTGCCACTGCTTGAAAGCGCAGCTTCAAGCAGTGCTGGGCGGTGGGGTTTGCCCTCGCTTGCGCTTCGGGCTCGGATCGGCGGGTCGGACCGGGGGACGCCAGAGGCGGGGCGGGCAAGTGCGCGAATGGGAGATTCCCGGCGGCATTTCGGGGCGGCACGCCGTAGTCGGAGCGGGTACTGCGCGAACGGGAGATATTGGCGGCATCACGGGGCGACACGCCCCGGCTCTGCCCCCTTGACGACAACCCGTCAGCAGGCGCCGGCGCCATGCCCAAGCCGCCGCAGCCCGGCGCCGGCCG
The DNA here is from genome assembly GCA_018056925.1 of Phycisphaerae bacterium. Taxonomy (GTDB): domain Bacteria; phylum Planctomycetota; class Phycisphaerae; order UBA1845; family Fen-1342; genus JAAYXS01. The sequence goes on along the minus strand of JAGPEO010000005.1, from coordinate 21,294 downwards.
CCAGCAGCCCTGCGCCTGGCGAGGGCGGCCCGGCTTGCATGCGCGCGGTCGCCGACATATCCTGCCCCGCTCCAAAGCCCTAAGCGGAGGTTTAGCATGGAAACGGCGACCGCCCCACAGAACTTCGACCCCGATCCGAACCTGAAGGTCTGGCTCAACGGTAACCTGATTACCGCCGCCGATGCCAAGCTCAGCATCTTCGAACATGGCCTGCTCTATGGCGACGGCATATTCGAGGGGCTGCGCAGCTACAACGGGCGCGTCTTTGACGCCGCCGGACACCTGCGGCGATTCTTCGACTCGGCCAAGGCCATCATGCTGGACATGCCTTATCAGCCGGAGGACATCGAGCAGGCGTTCACCACCACGCTGGATGCCAACGGGCTGGGCACGCCGGACAAGGACGCGTATTTGCGGCTCGTCGCCACGCGCGGCGTCGGCATGCTGGGCATGTCGCCCACGCGCGCCGGCCGGCCAAACGTGTTCGTCATCGCCACGCCGCTGGGCATCTACCGCCGCGAGGTTTACGAGCAGGGCATGCGGGCGATTGTGGCTTCGGTCGTGCGGAACCTGCCCAATTCGATGCCGCCGCGGATTAAGTCGCTCAACTACCTGAACAACATCCTCGCCAAGATCGAGTCGCACCAGGCCGGCGTGGACGAGGCGATCATGCTCAACCACCTCGGCTATATCGCGGAAGCCACCGCGGACAACGTTTTCGTCGTCCGCAACGGCCAGCTTCAGACCCCGCCCACGTCAGCCGGGATTCTGGAAGGCATCACGCGCGGGCACGTGATCCGGCTGGCGCGTGAGACCGGGATCGAGGTCGTCGAGAAGAACCTCGAACGCGTGGACCTGTACACGGCCGACGAGGCGTTTCTGACGGGTACGGCCGCGGAAATCGTGCCGCTAATCGAAGTGGATCGCCGGAAGATTGGGGCCGGCGTGCCAGGGCCGCTGACCAAGCAGCTAATGGAGGCGTACCACAAGTTGGTGCGCGGGCGTTAGAAGCGACGCTGAATCTGGGTTGCGACGCCGCGTGGTGCGTGTGGACGCGCCGGCGCTGACATTGTCCACCGGCGAAATCAGCCGGCGTTCGGGGGCCGCGCCGAGAAGACTAATATCGGCTTTGCGCTTAACATGTCCTGGTAGGGATTCGGGGAGCGCGCGGCTGTCGCGACGCCGGAAGGAGGGGGCGAAGTGAGGTGGTCATGCGCTTGGTGATAGTCTCAAATCGCCTGCCGCTCGTGCTGGAAATGGTGGACGGCGCCTGGCGGACGCAGCCAGGCGCGGGCGGATTAATTGCAGCGCTCACGCCGATCCTGCAACGCCAGAGCGGTGTGTGGATCGGCTGGTCCGGCGCCAGTGACGTGGACCAGACGGATGAGCTGCAGCGCACGTTGGACGAGTACCAGCGCGATGCTGGTTTTGAGCTGATACCCGTAGCCATGACAAGCCAGGAGGTGGAGGGCTTCTACCGCGGATTCTCAAACGAGATTATCTGGCCCCTGTTTCACGATTTGCAGTCGTTCTGCAATTTCGTGCCGGACTATTGGACGACCTACCTGGCGGTTAACGACAAGTTCGCGGAGATCGTGGCCCAGCACGCCCAGCCGGACGACCTGCTGTGGGTGCAGGATTATCACCTAATGGGGCTGGGGCGCCAGCTTCGCCGGCGCGGCTTGCGGAACCGGCTCGCGTTCTTCCTGCACATCCCGTTTCCACCGCCGGACATCTTCGAGAAGCTGCCCTGGCGCGTGGACGTGCTGGAAGGCCTGCTCAAGTACGACGTTCTCGGTTTTCAAACGCCGCGCGACCGGAAGAACTTCGCCGACTGCGTGCGCGACCTACTGCCGGACGCGCGACAGCGGCGGCGCCATGGCGGGCTCAAAGTGCGGTGGGGCGGCCAAACGACGTTTGTGCGTCACTTCCCGATCGGAATCGACTACCAGGCGTTGGCGCAGGGCGCGGCGCTGCCCTCCGTGGCCACACACGCCGAAGAGATCCGCCGCGAAATGCCGGGCGAGCAGCTCGTCCTGGGCCTGGACCGGCTCGACTACACCAAGGGCATACCATACCGGCTGCGGGCTTTCGGGCGGGCCCTGGAGCGTTTTGAGGACCTGCATCGCAAGGTGACGCTCCTGCAGGTAGTCGTACCCAGCCGCGAAACCGTGCCGGAGTACCAGGAGCTGCGGGCCGAAATCGAGCGGCTCGTCACCCAGATCAACGGCGGCTTTACGCAGCCCGGCTGGGTCCCAATACACTACGTATTTCGCAGCCTGGAGCGCGAGGAGCTGTTGGCATATTACTGCGCGGCCGACGTGGCGCTGGTCACGCCTCTGAAAGATGGCATGAACCTGGTGGCCAAGGAGTACTGTGCCTGCCAGCTCGACGGTGACGGCGTTCTGATCCTGAGCGAGTTCGCCGGCGCGGCCGTGCAATTGCGACGGGATGCCTTATTGGTCAATCCATATGATCTGGATGGCGTGGCGGAGGCGTTAAGGCGCGCGGTCGGGATGTCGCGCCGGCAGCGCCAACCCGCGATGTACCGCATGCAGCGGATTTTAAGCCGGCAGGACGTGCACTGGTGGGCAAACCAGGTGCTTCAGGCCTGCGAAATGGTCAAGCGCCCTTCGGGGGTGCCGATTGAAATGGATATAGCGTCGCAGGAGCATCCTTCGTGACTGAGCTGCAACAGCGCTTGGACGACCTTTCCCGCGCTCCAGTGCTGCTCGTGGCGAGCGACTTTGACGGCACGCTCGCGCCCATCGTTTCGGAGCCGAGCCGCGCGGAAGCAAACCGCGAATCGCTGGTTGCGCTGCGGGCCCTGGCCGAGATGCCCCAGACGCACGTCGCGATCATCTCGGGGCGGGCGCTTTCCGATCTTGCGGCGAAAACCCTGGACATCGAGCGCCTGCACCTGGTCGGAAGCCACGGCAGCGAATTCGAAGCCGGAATCACCACTCCGCTGACGCCGGAGGCCCAGGCCCTTCTCGAGCGGATCAAGAAAGAGGTCCAGGATATCGCGGCCGCAGCCCCCGGCGCCGTCGTGGAGCTCAAGCCGGCCGGGCTGGCCTTCCATTACCGCAACGTCGACGAGCAACTCGGCGCCGCCACGGTGGAGGCCATTCTCAACGGGCCGGGCCGGCGCGCGGGAGTATTCGTCCGATCCGGCAAAAAGGTCATTGAGCTGAGCGTCGTGCAGACTGACAAGGGGCAGGCGCTGCGCGCCCTGCGTCAACGGCTGGGCGCCTCGGCGGTATTGTTCCTCGGCGACGACGTCACCGACGAAGACGCATTCGCCACACTGACCGGTCCGGACGTCGGCATCAAGGTCGGCGCGGGCGAAAGCGTCGCCCCGTATCGCGTGGCCGGAACCGCCGAAGTCTCGCAACTGCTGGCGTCGCTGAGCGAGCGGCGTAGCGAATGGTTGGCCGGCTCAAACGCCGTCCCGATCGAGCAACATTGGCTGCTCTCGGATCAACGCACGGTCGCCCTGCTTGACCCGTCCGGCAGCGTCGTCTGGTACTGCCTGCCGCGCATCGATTCGCCGGCCATATTCGCCAGCCTGCTCGGCGGACCCACGGCGGGGTTCTTCCAGGTCAAATCGGCGGAACACGAAAAGCCGCTGAAGCAGCGCTACGTGGGAGACACCTTCATCCTTGAAACACAATGGCCGGGCTTCACGGTAACCGACTACTTGGATTGCGGCGGGGGCCGGGCCTTTCAGCGGGCCGGCCGCACGGACATGTTAAGGGTCCTCAGGGGGCGCGGGCGGGTGGCGATTACGTACGCACCGCGCCTGGACTTTGGACGCGTGCAAACTCAGCTCCGCGCTTGCGAAGGCGGGCTGGAAGTTGAGGGTTCGGTCGATCCGGTTGTGCTTCGGGCCCCCGGCCTGAAATGGGATATTTTCGAGGAGGGGCCGCACCAAACAGCCACTACGTTGCTCGAGCTGAAAGATGAGCCGGTGGTGCTCGAGCTGCGCTATGGAACCGCCAGCCTGGCGCCTGACCCGGTGCCGGAATCCGTGCGGCGACAGCGGACAGACAAGTTTTGGAGTGGCTGGGCGGCCACGTTGAATTTACCGTCCGTGGCGCCCGATCTGGTCGGACGCAGCGCCTTGGTGCTCAAGGCCCTGTGTTATGGACCAACCGGGTCCTTCGCGGCCGCCGCCACCACCAGCCTGCCGGAGCACGCTGGCGGCGTACGAAATTGGGACTATCGCTTCTGCTGGCCGCGCGATGCGGCCATGTCGGCGGCCGCTTTGGTGCGTTTGGGCGCCACTGGTCCGGCGCTGCGATTCCTGGATTGGGTGCTGGGGATTCTCGACGAGATGGAGCCGCCGGCATTGCTGCGCCCGGTGTACACGGTGACGGGCGGCAACCTTGGCCCAGAGGGCGAGATCGCGGAACTGCCGGGTTATCTCGGAAGCAGGCCGGTGCGGGTCGGCAACGCCGCGGCACAACAGCTTCAGTTGGACGTCTTCGGCCCGGTGGCCGACCTGGTGGCCTTGCTGGCGGCGCGCGGGGCGGCACTGTCATCCGAGCACTGGCGCATGGTGTCGGCGATGGTCGAAGCGGTGGGGCAGCGCTGGCGTGAGGCGGACCACGGCATTTGGGAAATACGCAGTGCGCGCCAGCACCACGTTCACTCCAAGGTAATGTGCTGGCAGTGCGTCGACCGCGCACTGAAGTTGGGCGAATATCTCGGACGCCGCAAAAGGGACTGGGAGGCTTTGCGCGACGAAATCGCTGCCGACGTGTTGCAACACGGCTACCATGCCGAAGAGCGGCGCATCCTGGCCTGGTATGCCGACCACGCGCCGGATGCAGCCGCCCTGCAAGTCGGGCTAAGTGGGCTGCTGCCGCCCGACGATGAGCGGTTTCGCAATACTGTTGAATACGTGGAGCGGCACCTGCGCGTTGGTCCGACCGTCTACCGCTATAGCTACGACGACGGTCTGCCGGGCATGGAGGGCGGCTTCAATCTGTGTACGACCTGGCTGATCGAGGCTTATGCCCTGCTAGGCCGGCATAAGGATGCGCAGGAACTGTTCGAGCGCTACACGAAGCTCGTTGGCTCTACGGGGCTGCTGTCGGAAGAGTACGATCCCGGGGCGCAGCAATCGCTCGGGAATTATCCGCAGGCTTATTCGCATCTGGGGCTGATCAACGCCGCACTCGTGCTGGACCGGGCCTAGCAAAGATTGATTGACCAGAGCCCCCGCGCGAGTCTATTCGACGTTCTGAACCTGTTCTTTGATGCGATCGATTGCGCTTTTGATGTCGATGATGTCGCGCGCAATGTGCGTGTCGCCCGCCTTTGAGCCAATCGTGTTGGCTTCACGCAGCATCTCCTGGGCCACGAACTCCAGCTTGCGGCCGGCCGCTTCCGGCCCGGCGGACATCTGCTCGAACTGCGCCAGGTGGACGTCCAGCCGGCTGAGTTCCTCGCAGATATCGCTCCGTTCGGCGTAAATGGCCACTTCCTTCAGCAGGTCCTCTTCGGCCAGCCGGACGTTGCTGTCGGCGATCAGCTCGCGGATGCGGGTCATCAGCCGGTCGCGATACTCGCGGACCACCGTGTCGGCCCGCCCGCGAATGACCGTGATATGGCGGCGGATGCGCTCGCAGTGCTGTTGCAGTTCCGCGGCCAGGGCCTTCCCCTCCACGGTGCGCATCTGCACCAGGCGCTCCAGAGCCTGCTGGATCAGCTCCTTGATAATCGCCCAGGCGCGCTCACGTTCGGCATCGGTCAACTCGTGCGGCTGAGCCACGCCCGGCAAAGCCGCCAGGGCCGCCAAGTCAATGATGACTTGTTGAGCGCCGCCGGCCGTAGCGGCGATTGCGGTGAGCTGCGAGACGTACTCGCGCAACGCGGCCGCATTCAAATCCGCCGCCGCGGACTCCGTCAGATCGCGGACGCGGATGCGTAAGCTGACGCTGCCGCGGCTGAGGCGCGCCCTGAGCAGGCGCTCCACCTCGGGCTCAAGGAAGGCGAAGCCCTCGGGCAGGTGCAGAGCAGCTTTGAAATAGCGGTTATTAACGCTGCGGATTTCGACGTGGTAGGAATGACCGTCCGCTTCGAGCTGCGCCTCGCCGAAGCCGGTCATTGACTGGATCATGGACTACCCGGTCAGGCAATTTCCCCGAACACCGCTAGCGGAGCGCGCCACGCGCCGAATACCGGTCCGGGAATCGGGTTTTCCTCGTCCGCAGGCGTCCCGCCGCCCGGCGCTGGAGTTTCGGGCGCAGGAGCCGGAGTCTCGGATTCAGCGGCCGGCTCAGGTGCTGGAGCCGGCTCGGGAGCCGGAGCGTCCGGCGACGGTGCGGCCGGCATCGGCATTTCGGCAGCGGGCGGCAGGGCTGGCGCAGGCGCGGCCGGGCTCATAGGTGGTCCACCGGGCATGGGGCCCGGGGCACCCGGCACGGGGGCCATGGGCGGCGGAACCATTGGTGCGGCCTGCAAGGTGACCGTCGTCGGTACGAAGACGAAGTTCAGGATAATCGTGAACGCCAGCAGGACTCCGGCCCCGGCCACAGTCACCCACATCAGGAAATCGCCGGTCTTGGCCCCGAACGCGGTATGTCCGCCGGTCCCGCCGAAAGCGCCGGCCAAACCGACACCCTTTCCGCGTTGCAGGAGAATGACGCCGATCAACAATATCCCCACGAGGGCGAAGAAGAACGCGAGGATCACGTGGTGTGCAGCGGCCAGGATCATTCCTATCTCAACCTCAATGCCATTCGCGTGGCGTAAGACGGTCGGCGGCGCCGCCGACCGTGAGAATCGTTAACTATAGCGTCATTCGCCCTGGGTTGCCAGAGCCGCGTTGACGATTCCCACAAAAGAATCCGCCTTCAGGCTCGCTCCGCCGATGAGTCCGCCGTCGACGTCCGGCTGGGCCAGGATGTCGCGGGCGTTTTCCGGTTTCATGCTGCCGCCGTAGAGGATGCGAATGTCCTCGGCGATCGGCCCGGCGATGCGCCGCAGTTGCTGGCGCAAGTGGGCATGGGCCTCCTGGGCCTGCTCGGGGGTGGCGTTGCGCCCGGTGCCGATGGCCCAGACCGGTTCGTAGGCGACGACCAGGTCGCGGGCCGCGCGCAGATCGACGCCGACCAGGGCCGCGGTGAGCTGGAAGGTGAGGACGTCGGGGGTCTGCTCGGCCTCGCGCTCCAGCAGGGTTTCGCCGACGCAGAGAATCGGCGTGAGGCCGACGCCCCGCGCGGCGCGCAGTTTGAGATTGATCATGCGATCGTCTTCGTGGTGCCCGATGGTATGGCGGCGCTCGCTGTGGCCGACGATGACGTACTTGGCGCCCAATTCAGCGATCATGGCGGCCGAGACTTCGCCGGTGAAGGCGCCCTTCGGCTCAAAATAGAGGTTCTGGGCGCCGACTTGGACGGGCGTCTCCTTGGCGGCCTCGAGCACGGGGAGCAGGTAGACGAAGGGCGGGCAGACGGCAACCTCGACCTTCGCGGCGGCCTCCGGCGAAAGGCGGGCGGCGACGTTTCTTGTGAGGTCGCGCGACTCGGTCAAGGTGAGGTTCATTTTCCAATTGCCGGCTACGAGCGGTCGACGCATCGTTCTTCCTCCAGAAAAGCAGGACCGGTAACGCGCCCGGACGGATTCGAACCGCCAACCGTCGGATCCGAAGTCCGATGCTCTATCCAGTTGAGCTACGGGCGCTATGCGCTGCGAGAGCCTGCCGCCACCGCGCTGCGAAAGCCAGCCGCTATGCGCTGCAAGAGCCTGCCGCGCAGCAAGCGTTACCTGAAGGTACCCTGTACGCGCAGGATTCGCAACGCGGCCGCGGGCGAGCGTAGCAGAGCCGGGGCGTGCCGCCCCGGAATACCGCCACCTTCGCCCAATCCCCGCAAACCCGCCCCGAAACAGCGCCACCTCGCCCAATCCGCGCAAACCACAACCACGCCCGCGGCAGGCGTCACTCCGGCGGCTTGCACTGCGAACACGGCGTCAAACCCCGCGTGCGAGCCTCGCCCAGGCTGACCGGCCGGCCACTCTTGCGAACGTGGCGGCAGCCTTCACGGTGATATTTGGCGCCTTTGGCGGTGATGTAAACGACCGCGTCGTCCGCTGCATCACCGCCGGCCCCGGATTGTGCGGCAGGCCCCGGCACCGGGGATGGGCTGGACCGGCTTGCCGGAGTAGATTGACCCCCGTCGCGCGCCTCGCTCTTTGGAACGCGGTCCGGGCCAGGGCTTCGTTCACCCGGCTTTGCTTCGGCTTGTGAATCCGTCGTACGTTCGCCCCAGCGGCCCTTGCCGGCTGCCCGGGCGCGCTGCTGAAGACGCTCGAAGACCGCCCGATACTCGAACGCGCCCGCCTCGGGAACGGCAGCGTATCCTTGCCGGACCAATTCCAGGTTCACGAACAGGCCGTCCGGAGCACGGAAAAGGTACGCCGGGATGCAGCCAAAGTGGTCCGGGGCCGGACTGGCTTCTGCAAACTCCACATACACGGCCTCGCCGGCCAGCAGGTTCTCGAGGAATCTTTCCGCCGCCCGGCCGGTCGGGTCCGCCAGGCCCGGCACTTGGACGCCTATCAGGCCGAGGCGTTTGGCTTCTTCGCCCATACGGACGATGACGGTATCGCCGCGGCAGACGCGCACTACCGGGCAAGCTGTGGCGCCGCTGAAGTCCTTGTGCGGCAGGTCGGGAATGATCGGCCCGCCCGGACTGGTTTGCGGGCCATCAGTCGGAGATTGACCGCCCGCCAAGGCCAGAGCGGCCAGAGCCAACCAAATTCGAGCTACAGACATCACTCTTCCTCCGGAAGCACCAACGCGGCCATCGATGCCGCCAGCCTAGAACCAGAGCCGGTTTTCGCGCCCCGGTGTTCACCGAGGTCTTGGCCGTGGGTTCTTCGTACACGCCGGCGTCCGCCCTCGCGTTGTTATCGGGCGGATTTCAAGGGGGCGGAACGTGCACGCCGCAACGTTCCACTCGCGCGCCCGTGTTGGTATAAAGCTGCTCTGAAAGAACGGACACGCCAAGACTGGAGTGACGAATGTCTCTTCGCTTCTGTGAAACTCTCGCCACGCTGATCATCTGCAACTGCGCCGCCGGCGCGCTGGCGCAAGCGGCGGCCGAACCCGCTCTACCGACCTTCGTCACCGTGAGCGCCGAAGTCGGCTTGCCATATCCCATGCCCGACGACGCCATAGTCGGACTGGTCGACATCGATCTGGACGGCTACGTCGATGTTGTAACGCGCAATCGCGTCGGCGTGAACAACGGCCGCAACCGCTTCGAAGCACCGCTGGTTCTGCGCGGCACGTTTATCAGCTTCGGCGACTTCGACAATGACGGCGACCTCGACGCCTTCTCAACGGAGTGGCGCAAGATTTCCGTTAAACTGGACCCAGAAGACACCAAAACAGGACGAGAGAAAGCGGAGCGTGCTCGACAGTCCCGCACAAAACGCGGGCCGGCAGAACCACAAAAAGAGGAACCGGATCCAACGGTCGAGAAAGTCAAAGCCGAACACTGGCTGCTGCGCAACGACGGCGACGGCACGTTTACCGACGTGCTGAGTAAGTCCGGCTTGACGGACGCCCCCGAAGCGCAGTCCGGCCCGCAACGCGATGCCGCCATTAATCAGCCGACTGAAAAACTTCTGGACGTGAGCCGCGCGCACGGCTTCCTGGATTACGACAACGACGGCAACCTCGACCTGTTCGTGGCGGGGTTTGAAATCACGGATACACCCAAGCAGACCCGGGCCGTTCCCTGCCGGCTTTTCAAGGGCGACGGCACGGGACATTTTACGAACGTCACCGAAGCGGCGGGATTGCAAGTCGAACCGCGGGCCGCCACCGCTGTGGCGTTCTGCGATTTCGACAATGACGGCTTCGTCGACATCTATGTAGCCAACTCCCGCTCGCCGAATTGGCTGTGGCACAACCAGGGCGACGGCACTTTCAAGGACGTCGCTGAGGAGGCGGGCGCAACGGGTGGTGCAGGCAGTTCGCGCGCCGTGGCGGTTGCAGACTATGACAATGATGGCGACTTCGACGTATTCGTGGTCAATTACGCGCACGACGACCCCAAGAAGTCACAGCCGCGGTCGATGCTGTTGCGCAACGACTCAAGTCCCGACGGCGGCCTTCGTTTCACCGATGTAACTGCGGAGTGCGCACTGGCCTGGGAGCCGCCGGAGGGCTACAAGGCGGAGGCGACGTGGCAGTCGGCGGTCTGGGCTGATCTGAACAACGACGGCTGGCTCGATCTGTTCGTGACTGAATCCGCCGATGACGGAAAGAACCATCCCCATGCGCCACTGAAATATGGCAAGCTGGATTCCGGGTACAGCAAGCTGTGGCTGGGCCAGGGCGGGCAGTCTTTCGTTCGCGTTGACAAGGAGCGCAACAAGTTGCGGATAGAGGACAGCGCGGGCGTCGCCGCGGGCGATTTCGATAATGACGGCTGGTGTGATCTGCTCGTCGGTTCCAATACCGGCAAGAAGTCAGACAAGATCGATTGGTTCGACCCGACCAAGACGCGGACGACGCTCCTGCGCGGACGGGGCTTGGGCAAATCGGGTGCGGAAAACGCCGGCTACTTGAATCTCGTTCTCAGCGCTGCCGACCGCGCTCTAAATGGGGCCGTAGTCGAGATTACGCTCAACAACGGCGAGAAGCGCCGCGCATTCCTGGATGTGAGTTGCGGCGGATTGGCCATCAAGTCCAACCAGTTACACTTCGGGCTTGGCAGCGGCACGGTCAGCAAAATCAGCGTGACCATACCCGGCGGCGAGTCGGTCGGGCGCTTCGAGGGTTCGTGGCGCAACACGACCCTGCTACTGGATGTATCGAGGAAATCGCCGAAGCAGGCGCGGACGATCGAGGCGTGGCAGTAACGCGATCGACCTCGCTCACTCCTGCCCTAAGTCGGGTCTGAAATACGCGCCTTCGAAGTGGATTCGACCGACCGCTTCGTAGGCGACCCGCCGCGCGTCGCTCAAACTGCCGCCCAACGCAGTCACGCCCAACACCCGCCCGCCGGACGTCACTACCTGTCCGTCCTGTATGCGCGTGCCGGCGTGAAAGATCGCCAAGTCATCGCGCAGGGCGTCTTCGGGCAGACCCGTTATCGGCAGCCCGGTGCGGTACTTGTCAGGATAGCCCTGCGACGCCATTACCACGCACAGTGCATGCCGCGGATCCCAACGCACCGCGGCATCCTCCAGGTGCCCTGATACGGCTGCGTCGAGCAGTTCAAGCAAGTCGGATTGCAGCCGCATGAGTATCGCCTGGGTCTCCGGGTCGCCGAAGCGGCAGTTGAATTCGAGGACCTTTGGACCGGCGGGCGTGAGCATCAGTCCGGCGTAGAGGACGCCACAATAGTGAATACCTTCGCGCGTCAATCCATCCAGCGTGGGTACGAGAATTTGACGCTGAATCTCCGCCAGAAGCTCGTCGTCGAGAACCGATGTCGGCGAAAACGAGCCCATCCCGCCGGTGTTCGGCCCGGTATCGCCCGCCCCCAGGCGTTTGTAGTCCTGGGCCGGCTCCAGCACGAAGATCGTTTGTCCATCCACAATGGCCAGCAGTGACGCTTCCCGGCCGTTCAGGCGTTCTTCCACTATGATCCGCGCGCCGGCGTCGCCGAAAATGCGGTTCACCATCATCCGCTCGGCGGCCAGAATCCCGTCCGCCGGGTCCTCGCAGACGATCACGCCCTTGCCTTTGGCCAAGCCAGCGGCCTTGATCACCACCGGCTCGTCGCGGGTCGCGATGTATTGCCGCGCTTGGTCGTAATTGTCGAAGATGCGTGCGTCGGCCGTCGGCACCGCCTGTTGACGCATTAGAGTCTTGGCGAATGACTTGTCGGATTCCAGGCGCGCCGCGGCAGCGGTCGGACCGAAAATCCGCAGGCCGGCTTCCTCGAAGGCATCCACGATACCGGCCGCCAGGGGGTCTTCCGGACCGACGATCGTCAAATCGATTGACTCGCGCCGCGCCACCTCCAGAGCAAGCCGGATGTCGGCGGCGTCGCCGGGAATGTTTGTACCCAGCGCGGCCGTGCCGGCGTTGCCCGGCAGAATGAACAGTTTGTCCAAGCGCGGCGAACGCGCCAGACGATAGCAGAGGGCGTGCTCACGGCCGCCCGAGCCGATAACCAGAACGTTCATGGCGGGCACGGTAGCCGATCAAATGCCATCCGACAATTGGCGCAGGCGATAGCGGGCCCAGCCCGAAGGCCACTCGTCACGCGCCAGGTCGATGCAGCGCTGATAGGCCGCGATGGCGCGCTGCGTCTGCCCGGAAGCGCGTGCCAGCTCGCCCGCGAAGAATTGGGCATCATCGTGAAAGCGCAAATCCATGCTGCGCAGGTTTGCTTCGGCGAGTTGCGTGAGCAGCCTGACCGGACCATCAGCTTCGAGACCGATCGGCATTGTGGGAATTTCAGACTCCAGCCCCGTTAGCGTGCGTGCAATCTGCCGCGCTGCACCCGTCGCGCCAGGATCCAGGCGCACACCCGCACGCCCCAGGCCGCCGATGCGGGCGGCCACAGAGCGTGCTTTGGCCGTCTCCTGCCCGAGAACCAAGGCGGCAACTTGCTCAAGCTGTACGGCCGGCAGAAGCGTGCTGTCGAGATCCGGCCGAGCTGAAAGCTGGGCGAAGGCTTCGGCCGCCGCCAGGTACTCGCCGGCCAGATACCGGCATTGGGCGATGCGCCGTTCGCTGCTGGCGTCGAGTTGAGTGCCGCTCAGTTCGGCGCTGCGTTCCAGCCAGGTCTTGGCCTCCGCGAAGCGCTCGCCCTCGTATGCCGCGTGTCCCAGCCGCAGCCAAACGGCGGCTTCCGTAGCCGACGCGGTAACCGCGAGCCAGGCCGACGGGATTACTTGCGAGCGGCGGCGCAATGCGGTTTCGAGCACGAGCAGGCGCATGCCAGCGGCGCGCCACGGGTCTACCAGTTCCAGCGCGTCGCTCCGTTCCCACGCGCGCTCGACATCCCCCTCGGCCAATTGCCGCGCCACCGCGCGTTGCCGCGCATAAGAGACGTTTTGGGCGATCAGCGCATCGACCCGCGCGAAGTCGTGTTCGTATAAACCTCCCGGCTGGCCCAACAGCACGGCGTCGTTGCCGCCAATCCACGTGGCCAGCAGGCCGGCCTGGCCCGTGGTCAGCGGCACGTGCAGGACGCTGTCGCCCGTCGCCAGATCGAGGATGCTGACCTTGCCCTGATCATCCAGCGTCAGAAGCACGCGCCCGCCCGGGTTGAAGGCCAGGCTGCGTATCGGTTCGGGCGGGCGGATGCGGCCCTTCAGCTTGGCATCCGCCAGCGCGACGATCCGGATAAAGCCGTCATCGCAAGCGAGCGCCAACTGCTCACCGCGCCCATCAAACGACATGGCGAAAGCGGGCGATTCCAAAATCATCCACGCGGCAGGCGGCGGGACCGGGCTGGTCCCAGCCGAAGCCGGCCCGGCCGTACCATCCCCCTCGGCGTCCAGCAGAACAAGTTCCCCGTTCGAGCGGACCACCGCCAGCCGGGCCGTCCCCGGCAAAAACGCCAGTTCGCGAATGGCGCTCCCCACGAATTCCACGGGCGGCCCGCAGGCCGGCAACAGCGTCGCCAGATCAATACTGCGGCTCGTTTGTACGCGCGGCTGCCAGCGATAAAAGGTAACGTGCTGCCGATCGCCCGCTTCGCTCTGCGAGTAGAACGCCAGGTATTGCCCATCGCCGGTCAGAGCGACCGCCTTGAGAACCGCGGCACTTTCATCACTCCAAGTGGCGTTGTAGGCCGCCCCCGAGGCGCGATCACGCAACCGCACCATACCGTCCGCGCAGATCACCACGCGCTCGGCGTCGCGGCTGACGCCCAGAGCCAGATGATCCGAACGAGGCAGGTGCCGCCGCAACCCGCGACGGATGGGAATGGCCTCACACTCCGAGCCGCGCCGCGGGGCGTAGGCATAAATACGCTGCTCCTCGTCAGCCACCAGCACCGCCGAACTGTCATCGGCCACGGCCCAGCCGGCCGGGCGCTGCGCGAGAATCCGGCGATCTTCACGCGGTGCGGGCGGCTCCCAACGCGTGACCGTGCCGGCCTTGTCCAGCGTCAGTACAGACGCCGCGTCGGATGTCAGTCGCAGTCCCAGCAGGCCCGCGCTGACTTGCCACGTATGTTCGAGGCGCCCGCGGCGGAACAGCAGAATACGGCCGTCACGCATCCCTACCACGAGCGCTCGCGCGGCGGGATTCAGGTCCAGCAGGTCCCACTCGCCGAAGGTCCTCCAGGTGAGCGGGACTTCCGGCGCGCTCTGCCAGACTCCCAGCGCCGCGCCGCTAGTGGCGGTGCGGTAGAGCGCCTCAGCCGTGGCTGCGAACAGGTATCGCCCGGAAAAGACCACGTGGCGCACAGACGAGCCAACGTCGCGCAGACTGACCACTTCAGAACGCAATCCGCCTTCTTCGTCGATTGCGACCAGTTCGACTCCGGCCGAAGTCGCGGCCGCCAGGAGGTTCTGTTCGGGCAGACAATCAGTGTTTCCCACCAGGATGCCAATCAGGTTGAGGCGTTCGTCCGGACCGGATTGTCCAGAACGCGCCAGGCGGATTGACTTGTCGCCGACCAGCAACAGGTCGTCGCTATTGACCAAGTGTATCGCGCGGAGCACGAAATCGTCGGGCAGTTCATGGGCCAGCGCCGGACTGAAGGAGTCCGGACGCCAGAGGCGCGCCCAGCCGGCGCCACCGGCGCAGACTGTCCCGTCGGCGTACACGTTCAGAACTTCTACGCGGCCCGGAGCGCGCAGCCAGCGCAGCGTTTGTGCGTCGGCCAGGCGGCGCACGGTGATTGACTCGGGGAACTCGCAGAAGGCGGCCAGCGTGCCGTCGCGTGAGATCGAAACGGGGCCTTCGCGGGCACAGAACAACACGTCGGCGCCCACGTCGCCGCTGCCCTGGTAGTACTGCCGCAGGGCCCATTGCGCCGCGGGGCTGCCGTGGTCATACGCGTCCCAGTAGTGATCGCGCGCCAGAACCAGGTCGCCGCGCATTTCAGCCAGCCGCCCGCGTTGCAGCGTCTGCTCAATCAGCGCCTGCTCCAGTTCCTGCCGTCCCTGGTCGGCTTCTTCGCGGGCCCGCTGCGCCGCGGCCTCATGTTGCCAGGCAATGGCCTCCTGCTGCGCCGCCCGCGCGGCCGCTTCACTGGCCTTGCGCCACAAAGTCGCGAACAGGACCAGGCACACGACCAACGTGGTGAACGCTGCGAACGCAATCCCGGCCTGCAACCGGTAACGTCGCAGCATCTTGCGAAATACGTACAATCCGCCGGCCGGTTTGGCTTCGATCGGTTCGCCGTCCAGCAGCCGCCGCAAATCGCGCCCCAATTCGCCCGCTGTCTGGTAGCGCCGCGCCGGGTCCTTCTCCAGCGCCTTGAGCAGAATGGTTTCCAGCTCGTCGTTCAGAAGATGCCCAAAACGCGAGCCGTTTCGCAGGTCGCGCGGCCGCCGCGGCTCATCTTCGAGGATTCGCCTCAGCACCTCGCCCAATGGGCCTTCGACGGCGTACGGTAACTCGCCCAGTAGAGCTTCATAGAAGACCACGCCCAGGGAGTAGACGTCGGAACGCACATCCACGTCTTGCGAACCAACGGTCTGCTCGGGCGACATGTACGCCACCGTGCCGAGTAGCTGGCCGGCCGTAGAGAGCCCTTGCAGGGTCGAGCCTTCCGGGTCAGCCTGCCGGGCAGCTTTGGCCAGGCCGAAGTCCAGTATGTGCGGCTCAGCGGCCTCATCCACCAGGATGTTCGGCGGTTTCAGGTCGCGGTGGATCACGCCGCGCTGGTGGGCGTAATTCACTGCCGCGCAGATCTTCTCGAACAGCGTCAGCGTCTCACGCAGGCTGGGCCGCGACTTGGCCAGGTACCGGTCGAGGCGCAGCCCGTCGATGTACTCCATGGCGAAGTAGAACCGGCCTGCGCTTACACCGGAGTCGAGGATGGTGACGATGGAGGGATGCCGGAGCGAGGCGGCGAGTTCGACCTCGCGCTCGAAGCGCCGCCGGGTCGCCTCGCTCGCGAAAGGCCCCTCGAGCATCACCTTCAAAGCTACGCAGCGTTTCGTGCCAAGCTGGATCGCCTTATACACTACGCCCTGGCCGCCGCGGTGCAGTTCTTCCAGGAGCTGATAGCCGGCGATTCGAGCGCCTTCCAGGTCGACAATACCCTTGAGCGCGTCGCTCGAGGCAAGCGTCGGATCATCAGGGTGGGTCCCAGGCGCGTTGAGTTCAGCCGGCGCCGACGAATCGCCGCCATTTACCGCGGCAGCCGTCGCCTGATCCGCGGGCGCAGAGCGGGTCGTGGCCGATGGCGGGCTGGGCGAGGTCGGAGATTGTGGATGGCGCAAATCAGCCATAACACCCAATGTTACATGGGTTTGTAAATGCCGAACTCCGAAAATCCTACCGCTTCACGTATGCAACCTCAGACGGCCAGCTTAATTGACTCTTGTCGAAAAGGCGCTTACATAAGCGCGCGAATATTCGAACCGTGGGCGGTGTTCGTGGGCCGGATACGCCACGCTTCGCGATCACAAAGGAGGACAACGTGCGGTTTGGTTCGTTGGTTCACTACAGCACCCTGTTTGCCCTGCTAATCTCTTTTTCCATTTGCGAAGCCGCGGCGCCAGCCGCACAAGAGACGCAGAGCACTTCGTCTGTCTCGCCCGCCGAGCACGAGGCACGCTGGTTCCGTGGCGTGCGGCAGATGACGTCCACCGAAATGGGGCTGGACCGCGCCGGCGAGGCGTATTTCTCGCCGGATGGGAAGCGAATCTGCTTCCAGGCCTATCCCAAAGGCCAATCCGAGTACCAAATCTACGTCATGAACGTGGACGGTACGGGACTGAAAATGGTCAGCACCGGCCAAGGCGCAACTACCTGCTCGTTCTTCCATCCCAGCAACGAAAAGATGATTTTCGCGTCGAATCACCTTGACCAGCGGCCGCCAAAAATGCCGGAGGAAATCGAAAAAGTCGTCAAACGAGTCGGCGCCCGCAGGTACACTTGGCCTTTCTATCCCGGCATGGACGTATATGAATACACGTTCGCGACCGGACAGTTGCGGCCGCTTATTACCGGACCTGATTACGACGCCGAATGTGCCTATTCGCCCGATGGGAAATTGATCGTCTTCTGCTCCAGCCGCGACGACAACTTGGACATCTACATTTGCGACGCCGACGACGGGAAAAATCTGCGCCGCATTACGACCGCCCCAGGCTATGACGGCGGGCCGTTCTTCAGCCCCGATGGCAAACGCGTCATTTACCGTTCAAACCGGCGGGACATCGATAGCGGCACAATGCAAATCTTCACCAACAACTTGGAGGGCACCGACGAACGCGCCCTCACCGACCATGAAATTCTCCACTGGTGCCCGTTTTATCATCCTTCCGGAAAATGGGTCATCTATACCCGCGGCGACCATTCGGACCCGCGCCATCCGAGCTACGACCTCTACCTTGTCCGCGAGGACGGCTCAGAGAGCCATCGCGTAACCGCGGATCCCGCTTTTGACGGCTTGCCCGTGTTCTCCCCCGACGGGCGGTACATGATGTGGACCTCAAAACGCGGCGTCGACGCGCCGCAGATTTTCATGGCGGAATTCATCGGCCTGACCCCGGAAGGCGAACTGCGGGCGGAGCCGGTCGAAAAGCCATCCGAACAGAGCCGCGACTAGTTCCTGACGAACCCCGCGGCGCGGGAGGGCGAAGCTTCTGCTGAGCGCAGCTCGGTCGCCCTGGCGATTTGCGAGTGGGAGCCTCGCCCCCCCGAAACACGCTGCCGATTTGCGATGTTCAAAGTCTTACTTGCAGCACCGCTTGATGCGACCTCCGAAGCCCGGCTGGAAGCCGGCGCAGAGGTGGTCCGCGCGCCTGCTCCCGATGAGCAGACCCTCTGCCGGCTGATCGGCGACTGCGATGCCCTCGTGGCCCGCACGGAAACGCGTGTCACCCGCACCGTCCTTTCAGCCGGCCGAAAGCTGCGCGTGGTCGGCGTGGCCGGCGTAGGGTTGGAAAACGTCGACGCGCACGCGGCCGAAGAGCTCGGCATCGCCGTGCTGAACGTTCCCGCCGCCGCCTCGGACGCGGTCGCCGAGTTCGCCGTCGCCCTCATGTTGCAACTCCTGCGACCGGTGCCCCGGCTGGCAAGCGCTTATCGGGGGGGTGATTTCCGGGCCGCGCGGCAAACCCCGCATGGCCGCGAGCTGCGCGAGCTCACGGTAGGCATCGTGGGTATGGGCCGAATCGGCTCGCGCGTCGGGCGGATTTGTGCGGCCGGTTGCGGGGCACGCGTACTGTACAACGACATCATTGACGTCGGTCCGCTGGCTTACCCGGCGCAGGCCGTGGACAAACCGACGATCTGGTCGCAGAGCGACATCGTGACTCTGCACGTTCCGCTCACCGATCAAACGCGCGGGCTGGTGAACGCCGAAGTGCTGGCTCAGTTCCGCCCCACCGCGTTCCTGGTCAACACCGCCCGGGGCGCCATAGTAGACACGGGCGCCCTGACCGCCGCCCTGCAGACCGGCCGTCTGGGCGGCGCGGCACTGGATGTGACATTTCCAGAACCGCTCCCGCCCGATGACCCCCTCTTTGCTTGCGACAACTGCATTCTCACGCCACACGTCGCCGCCCGAACCATCGGCGGCTTGCAGCGCATGTTCGGCGTAGTAGACGATGTACTGGCGTATCTGCAAATAGCGTGACACAAATCCACGCTTATCCGACCAATCCGGAACGAAAGCTGCGGCCAGAGGATACGTCGTGTCTGCGGCCACTAGAGTCCGTTACACACCGCGAAATAAGTCAACAATTTGCACTTGCGTTTGCGGCCGGCGAGCCGATTTCGATATAGTGGAATCGTGAAAAGCAATGACCGGCCGGAGTATGGGAAGGAAGTTCGCACTGCGAAACCGGTCCAGCCACAGCCGCGCGGAACCGGACACGCCAACCCCGTCCCCCAAATGGCTGCCCAGGAACCCATCCCCCAATCAGCCTCACAGGAGCCCATCCAATGAAACACGCACGGTGCTTCTACCTTGCCGTCATGCTCGCAGCGAGCATTGCTCTCGACGCAACAGCCGACCCAACGGCGCCACAAAGCTCAGACCAGCCGGCGACGTCGGCAGCCTCCGCCTCAACAGGTTCCGCTCAACGACAAGACGGCCGCTTCATCCCCCGTCTGCGCTGGGTGGCGCCTCACGGCGAATTGCCCGGCACATACGCTGAGTATCTACTGCGGCATCCGCTCACGCCCGCCAGGTTCGCGGATCGGCATCTCTTCGCGCCGACACGCAAACTGCCCGCCCCACTTGGCCGCGCCGCCGAACACCTCGCGATCCTCGTCAATAGCACACTTTATCCCGGCATTAGAGACAGCCTCAGCCAATACGCCGCCGACCTCGCTTCAGAAGGCTACACCGTCTACGTCGAAACAGTGGCCGGTGGAGCCCCGGAAGACATCAAGGACTGGATTCAGGAGCGCTACGCATTCGGCTGCACCGGCGTCGTCTTCATCGGCGACATCGCCGCCGCCTGGGCCGAAGTGTCCGGCGATGTCTTCCCCAGCGACTTGTTCTACATGGACCTGGACGGCCACTGGCAGGACGCCGACCACGACGGCGACTATGAGATCCATGAGGCCGGAATCGGCGACGAAGGCCCGGAGCTCTACGTTGCCCGGCTGTACGCACACACGCTCGACTACGGCGCCGAGGCCGACTTGATCAATGACTACCTCGCCAAAGCGCACGCTTATTGGACAGGCACGCTGACGCAACCTTGGGGCGGCCTCGAATACGTCGACAAGGACTGGTTTGACATGGAGGTCAACCTGGACCAAATCTATGGCGCCAATGTCGTGCGGCACGACTACGGCCATTACACGACCGCGGCCGACTACCTCGAC
This sequence comes from Phycisphaerae bacterium, assembly GCA_018056925.1. Lineage (GTDB taxonomy): Bacteria > Planctomycetota > Phycisphaerae > UBA1845 > Fen-1342 > JAAYXS01. The sequence continues at coordinate 1,340 of JAGPEO010000005.1, read as the reverse complement.
CAGATGGACCTCGGCCAGCATTTTGTCCAGGTTTGCGCCCACAGCTACTCCGGCGCCCATCACTTCTCGACGGCCCCGACCGAGTCCGCATCGTACGCCCACGTGTACGTCTACAGCCCCACGACGCGCGACGCCTACCTGCTGCTAGGCAGCGACGATGGCATAAAGGCCTGGCTCAACACCGAACTGGTCTGCACGCACGACGTGTACCAGGAGTGGGCCCCCGACCAGTTCTTCCACGCCGTCACGCTCAACGAAGGCTGGAACCAGCTTCTGTGCAAGATCAGCCAGGAGGGCGGCGACTACCGGTTCTCGGCCCGCTTCACTGATCCGCTGCTGGCCACGATGCCTGACTTGGTCTACCAACTCAGCGACCCCGACACCCACAGCGATGAGCCGCAATTCATCCGCCGCTGGCTCGTCAACGGCTTTCATCAGGACGATCCCGACAACTTCTGGAGCTATCTGACTACGAGCTATCTGGGCGGCCCCGAGTACGACGTCAACCCAAGCGCCGGGCAGGTGATGGGTGGCCAGATCTGGACCGAGTACTTCACCGACGGAGCATACGTCGACCTCGATCTGTATGGAGGTGAATTAGACTACGGCGTCACATACGCCTTTGCCCGAGTCTACGCGAAAACACCAATCGTGTGCCAGCTTTGGCTCGGCTACGATGACGGGGCACGCGTCTGGCTTAATGGCGACGAGATCGTGTATGACTCCCGCTACGGCGACTTCACGCCCGACATGAAAAAGGTCTACGTTGACCTGCTGTCCGGCGAAAACCGCCTGCTGGTCAAGGTGTCGGAGTGGGCGGGCCGTCACGGGTTCAGCGCCCGCTTTGCGTATGCAGACGGCAGTGCAGTCTCCGGGCTGACATATGATCCGGAGCCCGAGCCCATTTCCTACATCTGCACCTGGCTCATGAACGGCCCTTACGTCAACCCCGACCTCGGCACACGCCTGAGTCAGGACTATCTCGGCGACGAGGCCGGCGTGCGGCCCAGCGTGGGCGAAGTCGCTGCACAGGGGTCTTGGGAAGCCGGTGCGAGCGGCATACCGTTTGACATCGCCGCGTTCTACGATCGCGACGGCGGCTGGGTGCTCTCGGAGACGATCCAGCAGCGCGACCCGCCCGTGCTGTTCTATAACTTGTTCGCCTGCGGCCCGGGGCGCTTCACCGATGACAACTACCTGGCCGGCGCCTACATATTCAATACGACTTATGGCCTGATCACCGTTGCCTCCGCGAAGAGCGGCAGCATGCTCAATTTCGTGGACTTTACCACGCCGCTCGGCCAAGGTTGCACTATCGGCGAGGCTTATCGCCAGTGGTT
>JAGPEO010000187.1 GCA_018056925.1 Phycisphaerae bacterium | reverse complement strand
GGGTCGGCCGCGCTCGTCGGCGTGAAGCTGTATGTGACAATGTGCTGCCGGCCGGTCGTGCCGGATTCGCTGGTTGAGGGGTCGTTGTCCCATTTACCGGGCACGAAGCGCACGGCCGTCATGTTCAGGTCGGCCAAGGCCGCGGTGTAGGCGTGCGTCAGGGCGCCGTTGGTGATCTGGACGGCGGCGCTGAAGCGTGACTCGGCCGCGATGGCATTCAGTCCGGGGATGGCGATGGCCAATATGAGGACGATGACCGACATGACGACGATCAGTTCGACGATAGTGAAGGCCGGGGTCGAACAGAGCCGGCGGTAGCCGGCGGCGACGGAGGACCGGCGCGGAGGAAGCGCAGGCCACAAGGCAACCAAGCCGCGACGCGCGGCAGTCCCGCGGACCACCTGCGTGTCTGCGTGCCTACGTACCTTCATGCCTGGTTGCGCGCCTGCGCGCCTTAAACTGCTTCGATATTCGCGTCCCTTCGGTCGCAAGCCAACGCACTCCGTAAGTCTTTCGCTGTCAGCATTCTACGTTTCCGCCGAATGTCTAAAGCTGACGCCCCCTCAGGGAATATATTTGTAACTGTCCCATGTTTTGTCGTCGTTGGGCACGCTGCCGGCGCGGACGCGCACCCAGCCACCGACGTTTGCGTCTGTACGCTTAATTTCGCCCGTCTTGGCGTCGATCTGGTCAGAATCGCTTCTGAACGCCGGCCGCGGGAATGGCTGACTGAAGATCCAATTCCCCTCTTCGTCCTCCCTCAGCGTGTCGTCGCCACCGTAGGCAGCCTTGTCGGCGGCTATGGCCTTTTCGCGCGGAACACCGCGGGAGCGCAGGACCGGCACGCGGTCCGTTACAACCCACTGTTCCGTGCCATTGGGGCCAATCTTGCGTTCAAGTTTTGCTTGCACAAAATAGTCCAATGGCACGCCCCAGGCATCGTAGATGCCCAGTACGTCGAAAGCCCGTGGGCCCGGCCTATCGAGCAGGCCGCCGTCGGGATCGATCATTTCAGTTGTATCCGTGCTACCGGCAGAGGCGCTCGCTGCGCGGCGCAATGGCTTCTTGGCCGAATCCGGTATCTGATCCAAGACGCCGGGTGTGAACGCGGCTAGGTAGCAGTACAACGCCCGGTTATCGTAGCTGTAGTAAGCCAGGTAGTCTTCGTCGGTAGTCGGCCTCTCGCTGGAACGCCTAATTGAAATGTGGGCGTCGTTGTCGTCGGACGGGGCAAGACCAAGGTCCAGCACAAGCCGGCGGTGCAGCGTGTATTTGTCTCCGTCCAGGTGAGGTTGGAGCGCTTCCCGCGGCTCGACTCTCGATCGCACATTGCCGGGGTCTTGCGTTACCGAAACCTCATCGCCCGCAAGCTGATACGGCGGATACGGGCCAAACGTGCAGCCCAGGATTCGGTTTGTCCCGCCTGACCGGTCGCGCAGCTTTGGATTGTTGTAGATATCGCGCAGCGGGTCAGTAGTCTTGAACTGCTCGATGGCCATCTCGGTCAGGCGCATCGTATTCTGCGTTGCGGCCCGCTTCTGGTGATCGAGCACGCGCCCGCCCACCAGCAGCAGCAGACTCATGACGATGCCTATGACGACAATGACGACCAGCAGTTCCACCAGCGTGAATGCCGCGCCGCGGCCGCACTGTTGTCCATGTTCGTAGGCCCGGCTTCTGCTGGTGCTGTCAGACATCCCGCACGCTATTTGTTGAAGTTGGTGATATCGTCGGCGGTGCCGTATTCGCCGTCGTAGCCGGGGCTGATCAGCAGATACGAATTCGGTCTGTGGGGCGTCAGCTTGGCGGTTATCTTCGGGTTCATGATGAAGTCCGCAAAGCTCTTGGATGGCGGCGGATCCGTGGACGTGGTGGGATTAGCGTCGTAAGCATCCGGCGCCCAATCCTCGTCCCAGTACAGTGCCTGCATGAAATCCAGACGCTTGTCGGTGAGTTGCAGCGGCTCTTCGTCGTTGAACTCGTCCGGCCCGTCCGGGTGTTCCAGCAATACACCATTATCTTCCCAATGGTAAATGCCGCGATCAGCTCCAGTATAATCCGTACGCCGCATATCAACGATGCGGTTGCCGGCCGGATCAGCTTTCCAGTACAGGATCGGGTAACCGAACGAATCCAGGAACATCGGGTAACGCCGCCCGTATGGCTGGCCACGCGCCTCCGTCTCGGCCGGCACCACAAAGTTGCGGACGCTGGAATCGTAAGGCGTTATCTCAACCTTGCTCAGATCCACATACGGGCCGAAACGCGGCTGAACGGGCGTCCCCTTTTCCTCGTTCATGGCGTAAGCACCGCTCTTGTCCCGCGCGTACTGGGCGCCAGCCCGATTGTGCGTGTCGGCCGACCAGAGCTGGGTGTCGTTATCGCTGCGAAACACTTTGAAACCCGGCGTGCCGAGCTGGTCGGCGCCGGCCAGCCCCCAGACCAATAAGCCACTGCCGGTGATCGCGATGGGCAACGAGACGCCCGGGCCGCTGTAGCCGCCGCCCGAGCCGCCTGACTGCCCATAGGGGTTGGCCACCTGCCCACGCCGCAGGTCTCCCACCCCGTCCTCCGCATCAGAGTACGACGGCGGATAATCGCCCCCCACGTTCCCATCCGCCTTGAACATTTCCAGGCCGGTATCGATGGCCGACAGCACGGTCTTGCAGCTCATGTTCTTGCTGCGCATGTGCACTCGGCTGACGGCCGGAACCATGATGCCCACGAGCACGGCGATGATGGCTACGACGATCGTGAGTTCGACGAGCGTGAAAGCAGCTTCGAGTTTCGAGTTTGGACTATGAAGTTTCGGCCCGGGCGCGCCGCGACGGGGCTCTGCCTTCTGCCTTCTGCCTTCGCTCTTCGCACTTCTGACTTCTGCTCGCATGCAGCACCTTTTCGACCCGCGTCCGCCACGCATCAGGAGCCTGCCTGCAGGGTTTGAATCAACTGTACCAGCGGCAGGAACAGCGCCACCACAATATAACCGACGATCAGCCCCAGGATAACCACCATGATTGGCTCGAGCAGGCTGACCAGCGAGCCGACCAGCGTATCGACTTCCTCGTCGTAGTTGTCGGCCACCTTCATCAGCATCTTGTCGAGTTCGCCGGTTTCCTCCCCCACGTCCACCATGTTCACCACGATGGCATCCACCGTCTTCGAGGCGCGCAGCGGGTTGGCGAACGTGTCGCCTTCGCGAATCGAATCGTGCACCTTCTGCAGCATCCGCGCGAAAACCTCGTTGCCCGTCGTATCGCGCGTGATGTTGATCGCCTCCAGAATCGGCACGCCCGCCGCTATCAACGTGCCCAGCGTGCGCGTGAAACGCGCGATACTGGATTTCGAAGCGATCTGCCCGGCCACCGGCAGGCTCATCAGGCTGGTGTCGATGACGTACCGGCCGATCTTGGCTTGGCGGATAAGCTTGAAAATGGCAAAGATTAGCAGCGGCGAAACCACCACCACGACCCAGCCCGGGACGGGCACGTCTTTCGAGCCCTTGGCGAACCAGGTAGACGTGGCGATCAGGATTTCAGTAGGCGCCGGCAGCGTGGCCCCGAAATCCCGGAAGATGTCGCGGAACTTCGGAACGACCTGAACCATGATGAAGGTCACGATGGCCGCGGCGATCGTGATGACGACGGCCGGGTAAACCATGGCTCCGATGACCTTGCGGCGCAGGCGCTGGCCTTTCTCCATGAACTCGGCCAAGCGCTGGAGAATGACGTCGAGCACGCCGCCCGCCTCGCCGGCCGCCACCATGTTGCAATAGAGGCGGTTGAAAGCTTTGGGGTGGCGTGTGAGGGCTTCTGAAAGGGTCGAGCCGCCTTCGACGTCGTCGTGTACTTCTTTCAGGACCCTGCGCAGCATGCTCGGCTTCTGCTGTTGCTCGAGAATGCGGAGGCTGCGCAAGATTGGCAGACCGGCGTCTTGCAGCGTCGAAAGTTGCCGCGTGAAGGCCGTGAGCTGCTTGACTGGGACGCGCCCAAAACCGGTTCCGGCGGCCTTCCTTTTGCGCGTGCCGGAAACCTGCCGCGCGACGATACGCTTCTTGTCAGTCTTCTCAACGACCTTGGTCGGGAAATACCCCAGACCGCGGACCTTGGCGACCGCGTCTTCTTTGGTTGGGGCCTCGAGCGAATCCCTGATCTCCTGGCCCGAGGCATTCAACGCTTCATATTGAAAAACCGCCATCGAGGCACTCCGAGGGCACCCAAGCTCCACGCTCTGCACACTCGCTGCTGCCGGCCGCCCACGCGGGCGGCCCACCTTCAGCCGTCTCGAACTGCACTGGCATTATGAATGCCACCAAGTGGCCGGAGAATGCGGGTTCATTACAGCTTTATAAGACGGACGGATAGGCGTCAGGTGCATGGAATTCGCGACGGCATTTCGGGACGATGTTGAGATCGGCTGATAAGAAAAGAGCCGGCGCAAACCGCCGGCGCGCCATTCGCTGAGCGGGCCCCCCGCTGCACCTCTTGATCCCTAGATCCCTTGATCCCTAGATCCCTACATCTCGTCGCTCAGCGTTTCGCGGACGACTTCTTCGAGTGAGGTGATCCCGTCATACATCGTGAGCAAGCCCGACTCGCGCAGGGTGCGCATGCCACGCTTGCGCGCTTCCTGCCGCAACAGTGCGGTCGATGCATTCCGCATGATCAATTCTTTGAGCTCCTCGTACATGAGCATGATCTCGAACAGCCCGACGCGCCCGCGATAGCCGGTGTTGTTGCAGTAGTCGCAGCCGCGGCCGTAGAAGAGTGGGCGATCGGCAATGTGCTCCGGGGTGATGTTCAGGGCGAGGAGTTGCTGTTCAGAGGGATGGAATTCCTCCTTGCAGTTTTCGCAGATTTTTCGGACGAGGCGCTGTGCGACGATGGCTTCCAGCGTGGCGGTCAGGAGGAAGGGCTCCATTCCGAGGTCGAGCAAGCGCGCGATAGAACTTGGGGCGTCGTTGGTGTGTAGCGTGGAGAAGACGAGGTGGCCCGTAAGTGACGCCTGCACCGCGATTTGCGCGGTTTCCAGGTCGCGGATCTCACCGACCAGAATGATGTCGGGGTCCTGACGCAGGAAGCTGCGCAGGCAACGGGCGAACGTCAAACCGATCTCCTGCTTGATCTGGCATTGGATCAGACCGTCGATGTCGTATTCGACCGGGTCTTCGGTCGTTAAGATCTTGACTTCAGGAGAGTTAAGCTCGCGCAGGGCGGAGTACAGGGTGGTGGTTTTGCCCGAGCCGGTAGGTCCGGTAACGACAAGGATGCCGTGCGGCTTGGCGATGAGCTGCCGCATCGAATTCAGGTCGTCCTCGCGCATACCAAGCATTTCGAGGTCCAGATTGACCTGTGCCCGGTCCAGCACACGCAGTACCACGCTCTCGCCAAACATCGTCGGAAGAACGCTGACGCGCAGGTCGACCGGCCGGCCTTCGACGAGCAGTTCGATGCGGCCGTCTTGCGGCAGGCGGCGCTCGGCAATGTCCAGGTTGGCCATGACCTTAATGCGGGAGGAGATGGCCATGGCGACGTACTTGGGAGGCGGCACCATTTCGAAGAGGACGCCGTCGATGCGGTAGCGCATCTTGAATTCGTCCTCAAAGGGCTCGAAGTGGATGTCGGAGGCCTTGTCGCGAATGGCCTGGAGGAGGACCAGGTTCACGAGCTTCTTGACGGGGCTGCTTTCGGCTGCGGCGCGAAGTTCGTCGAGGTCGATGCTTTCGCCGCGTCCCTGAAGGCGTGTGACTTCCTCATCGTCGCCGAGCTCGCCGATGATGTCGCTGATGCTTTCGGCGGCTTCTTCGGGATAGTAACGGTTGAGGGCGTCGGCCATGTCCTCGGGCGTGGTGATGCGCGCGATGACGTTGTAGCCCATGAGGGTTTTTAAGTCGTCGGTGGCCTGAAAATTATCGGGAGTCGCCAGGGCTACTTCGAGCGTGTTCGTGTCGCGGTCGTAGGCGGTCGGGATGATGCGGTAGGCCTGCGCCATTTGGGCCGGGATGAGGTCGATCACCGTTTTGTCGATGTCGATGTCGGCAATGGTGATGGAGTCCATGCCGACTTGAGCAGCGAGGGCGCGGTTGACGGTGGCCTCGTCGACGAAGCCCATTTCGATCATGAGCTGCCCAAGCGGGCCGCGCTTTTTCTTTTGCAGCTCAAGGGCTTCGGAGACCTGGGCACGGGTAACCTTGCCCATCTTGATCAGGATTCGCCCGAGCGGACGACCCTTAAGCTGTGAAATTGGGGGCATCCCTTCAGTCGCCATTCAGGCAAACTCCCTACGTCGTTCAGGCAAAGTCCGCGAGGTATCCGCTCCGGACGCGGTGGTAAGCCGCCGACCGGCTCAGGGGCTCGAACGCCGGTCGTGCGCGAAATTATAACGCGGGACGGGAAGGGAGGAACCCGGCTTCGGGTGAGAGTTGTGCCCAGCCCGATTTGAGGCCGGAGTTTTGGCTCAGCCCGGTCTTCTGCTACTCCCCCGCGGCTGCGAAATCGTACCCGGTCCAGACGCGCATCAGGAAATCCGTCAGGTACTGCACATAGTAGCCGGTCGCGTAGAACTGTCCGCTGGAATGCCCCAGCGTCGGAAACATGACAAGTTGCTTCGGCCCGCTTGCGCGTTCGAAAAGCAACTCCACCGACGCGGGGTCGGATATGAAGTCGCGGCCATGTGCGAAGATCAACAGCGGCTGGTGCAAACCGCTCATCAGGTCGTCCGACAGCAAATCTGAAGAGAGCCGGTCGACCAGCGGCGCACTCTGCCCGCCTACTAGAAATCCGAACCGGAAAATCTGCCTCCGCAGCGCGATGGGTGAATCCAGGACCACGGCGTTGACCGCTTCGGGGTATTGGACCGCCAGGGCGATTGACGGAATCGACCCGAGCGACATGCCCATCAACGTGACCTGGTCGCGGCCTGTGGCGGCGCGGGTCCAATCAATGACGGCCCGCAAATCGCGACTGAGCGCGTAGAGCGTCGGCGGGCCGTCGCTGCCGCCGAAGCCTTCGTAGTCGTACATCACGACCGACCAGCCGTTCGAGTACAGCAGCTTCGCGGTGTACAGGTAGCAGGCCATGTTTCCCGCGTCGCCCATCGAGACGATCACGGTGCCCAGGTCCCCCTCGGTCGGCATGTACCAGGCGCGCAAGGTTTTCGTTTCATCAATCGGAATCCGGACCTCCTCGTACGACAGGCCGGCCTCCGCGGGATTGTTGACGATCTCCAGGTCGAGGCCGAAACGGGAGCGCAGTTCCTCGCAGGTCGTATCCGGATGAAGAATCAGGTCGGACAAACCGGCGACGACTTCCGCGGGCTCCAGCATGGCAATCGGCACGCAACCCGCGAGCATGCAAAGACTTACAGCAATGGCACTCAAACGGCAGAAACGACCCGCTGTGATCATCTTCTCCGTCCCTCTTGGCCAGGGCCGCGCTAACGAGCTGGCTGATTCAATTATACGGGCGGCCGGCCAATCTCCAGCCTTGGCCTGTATCGGCTCGCTGGGAGAGTTCGTTTGCCGCTGATTTTCTGAGAATATTCGAAAGATTGGCGCAAATTGATCTACGTGACTCTCA
>JAGPEO010000186.1 GCA_018056925.1 Phycisphaerae bacterium | reverse complement strand
ACGTGGACGCCTACATCCGCCAAGAGCGCCAGTCATGGGAGCGCTGAATCTGCCGCCTTCCGGCGTCGTCTACCTTGATGCCAACTGCATCATCTACGCTGTTGAGAAGATCGCGCCCTACGACACCGCGCTTTCACCTCTCTGGCAGGCAGCCGCGTCCGGTCAGTTCTCGGTAATCAGCAGCGAACTGGTAGTGTTGGAAACGCTGGTCAAGCCGCTGCGCGACGCGAACGCCCGCCTGGAAGCGGCGTTTCGAGCATTCTTGTTCGACTCGACCGAATTCCATCTTGCGCCTTTGGAGTTGCGAATCCTCGAGCGCGCTGCGCGCCTTCGTGCGGAGCTCGGGCTGAAAACGCCCGACGCCATCCACGCCGCAACCGCCCTCGACGCCGCGGCAGCGCTCTTCATCACCAACGACCCCTGCTTTCGCCGCGTACCGGGATTGCCGGTGACGGTTGTTTCCGAAACCGTCACCGCCCAATGAGGGTAGCGCCGATTCGTGAACCGTCTCGCGCGCCTCGGCGGACTTCCATTTTCGCGCACGTCAGGGCCGTACGCACGCCCGATCGGTCAACTTGGGCTGCCATGACCAGCGGCTCCCCAGCCAACTCCTTCCGTAAGAAACTAGCTCTGCGTCGCCGTTTCACCCACCGTTCACACGCCGTTTCACAAAACGGCGCCTGCCAGCGTTTGAGTGCCCAGGATGTGCGGACGCCGTCCAGATAATGATGCCGCGGCCGCACGACCAATGCCAGCGTACAAGTGCCGTAGGCACGGCATGACCGTAGCCCAGGATGAAATCCTGGGAACCGCGAACAGCCTGCATTCGCCCCAGTCCCGTAGGGACGACTGACACCTCCACCGTCCGAGGACCGTCGGCACGGACATCCAAACGGGCCGTGGATTCACCGCGTACCTGGCGGACGAAAACTCTTCGAAGGAGCGCTGGATTGATAAACCGAAGCGCTTTCATTACCCAGGCATCTGGGACTCAACCCGTGCCTGTTGAGAGAATAACATGGGGCGAGCTTGAGGAGTATTTCACCACGTACCTGAAGCGGGACTTCAGCACGGCGGCGCGCCTGCGCGCTGGCCTGAGGAGGCGCATTCGCCGGCTTCTGCCCCGCTCGCGGAATGCGCGGACTGAGGCCCAGGGTTGGCTATTGCTGGCGGACCTATACCTCCGCGCGCCGCAGACGGAGCGTTGCGTGCGCAAGGCCCTTGCGCTAGCACCTCGGAACCCGGAGGCCCACGCCGAGCTGCAACTACGCTGGGACCTGAGCTACGGTATGTGCTTGGCCCGTCTGGCTGAGACGTTCGGAATCACGTGGGAATGTGGCTGGGGCGTGAGCGGCTACGCGCGGCATGTGGCTAACTGCCTGACGTTTGGTCGTTGTGCACTCGACGCGGACGCGGTCGCACACTACTGTCGCACGGCGCGCGAGGGCAAAGCCCTCCGGCTACCTGAGTTGTTCAAGTGCGAGACGCCCCCCGAAGATTACTTCGGTTCAGGCGCGTACCACGAGGCGTGCCTCCTGTTTGTCGCCTACTTGTGGCAGATCTCGGCCACCAATGCCGAGCCCTGGGCCGCTTTTCGCCGTTTCTTGCTGGCCAAGACGATGGAACCGGGCATGTTCATCACAGACCTGGAGAAGGCGTTCCGTAGCCCGATGGAGCAAATCGAATGCGACTTTGCTACATGGGTACGACAGCACTCCGAGCACGAGCATGCCGGATGATGACGCCTCTTGTGGCAGTAAGGGCGCGAAGTGGCCCTGGGAGCTGAGAATGCAGGAAATCCGTGAGGTTTACGAATGAATCCTGTCATCAGATTGGTGGGAGCGGGCGGCCTCGTATTCACGACCTACGTATTCCTCTATAATGCTGGCGTGAATGCCTCACAGGCGCGTTCTGGGATTTTCTGTGCAGGCTGTACGGAGTCGGTATGTTTTGGCGCGGCAAGTCATCGCTCATACCTGTCAGTCGGGAAACGGCATCGAGTTGGCCGCAGGTACTGGCGGCGGCCGGGTATTCGGTCGATCGGAACGCGCGTTGGGCCCGCAAGGCGGACTCGTTCTGTCCCGGTTTGCCCTATGGTGACGCCATAGGGCGCAACGGCGAGAAAGTCTCTGTGTGCGCCTGGGACAACCGCGATGGGAAAATCCGGGCTATGCAGGCGGGCATTTGGATTCAACTCCTGTGGAAGCCGCGCTTCCAGGCCACCGCCGAGCAGATTAGAGCGTTTGCTGCGGCAAGTGGACGAGGCAGCGTCTTCAGAAAGCAGTAGTCCTGCGTGATAATGCCCCGCACTGGGTTGTCCAAACCGGCCAGCTCTTGTTACGGGCTGGCCGGTCTCTTTGATACCACCAGGCGGAACAGGCGCCCCGCCTGCACCTGGAATAGGGCAGTTGGGGAGTATTTGGGCTAGTGCGGCGTGTGAAACGGGGCCGCGTCCAGTTGGGTTCCGAAACGGGGACGTCTCCGTTTCGAACCCGGCGGACGATAAAGAGCGCTCGGGCCGCCAGCGGATGCGCCTCGAATCCTTGTCCTATCGGTCCTATCCCCCTGCCAGAGTCGTTAGTCGTTAGTCCTGGCCCCGGCCACTTTCACACATTCCCTCACCTTCCCACAACTACGCGCGGAATTCGCCTGAGGGGCGTGGGTCGAGTTAACGTGCAATTCAGCGGCGTTTCGGGGGTTCTCCAGCATTTTAGGCCGCCTCGCGGGGTTACCCATATTAGAAACGGCGCAGTTGGGCGCAGTTTTTAGAAAACGGCGCAGTTAGCGCGCAGTTAGGCGCAGCACGGTTAGGTGCAGCGCCGTCAGGTGCAGTCAGCCGTTAGCAGTCAGTCATTAGAAACGGCGCAGTGCGGCCTGTGCCGGGAGAAGTATCCGTGGCGGCGCGCGCGATTTGGAAAGGTGTGCTGAAGTTCGGTTCGGCGGCCGTGCCCGTCAAGGTCTATTCGGCCGTGCAGGACCGCGATATCCACTTCCACCTGCTGCATGACCAGGACCAGGTGCGGCTGGAGCAGCGGATGGTGAATCCGGTGGCCGGGCGCACGGTGGGCAGCGATGAGATTCGCAAGGGTTTTGAGGCCGAGCCGGGGCTCTTCGTGCTGCTGGAGGACGAAGAGCTGGCGGAGTTGGTGCCCGAATCGTCGCGCGACATCGAGATCACACACTTCCTGCCGGCCGGCGCGATCAATAACCAGTGGTACGACCGGCCGTATTACCTCGGGCCGGATGGGAACGCGGGGCAGTACTTCGCGCTGGCTGAGGCGCTGGCGAAGACCAATCGCGAAGGGCTGGCGCGCTGGGTCATGCGCAAGCGCAGCTACGTGGGGGCGCTGCGGGCTGAGAAAGGCTACCTCGTGCTGAACACGCTACGGCACGCGGACGAGGTGGTGCCGGTTTCGGAGCTTGAACCGCCACAAGGCCGGGCGCTGGACAAGAAAGAGCAGGCGATGGCGGAGCAGCTTGTCTCGGTCTTCCGGGGCAAGTTCGACCCGGAGCAGTACCGCGACGAGTACCGGCAGCGCGTGTTGAAGCTCGTGGAGAGCAAGGCCCGCGGCGAGCGGATTCGGCTCGAGAAGCCTAAACCGAAGAAAGCGCCGGCCAAACCGTTGGCGGACCTGCTGGCCGCGAGCGTCAAGGCGGCCCGTAAGGAGGCGGCCCATGTTTGAGAGTCACGCGAACGCTAAGGAGGCCGCGCTATGGTAAGCAGGGTGCCCCGCCGGCCCGAGCCGGAGCAGCCGCGGCCGGTGGATATTGAAGAGCCGCCGCCAGGCGAGGCGCCGGTGCGGCCGCTATGGTCGGGGACGATCAGCTTCGGGCTGGTGAGCGTGCCGGTGAACATGTATCCCGCAAACCGGGCGGGCGGGGTTGCGCTGCGCATGCTGGATCAGGACGGGACGCCGTTGAAGCGGCGGTACTACTGCCCGCGCGAGAATCGCGAAATTCACCCGGAGCACATCATCCGCGGCTACGCGCTGGAGAGCGGCGAATACGTGGTGGTGCGGGATGAGGAGCTTGAAGCGCTGGAGCCGAAGAAGTCGCGCGACATCGACTTGCGGCTATTCGTGGACGCCAAGGACATCGATCCGATGTACTTCGAGCGGGCCTACTTCCTGGCGCCGGCGTCGGATTCGAACAAGGCTTACCGGCTGCTGGCGAGCACGATGGAACGGCTGGGACAGGCGGGCGTGGCGACGTTCGTCATGCGCGGCAAGGAATACCTGGTCGCGATTTTCTCCGAAGGCGGCATCTTGCGGGCCCAGACGCTGCGGTTTGCGGATGAGATCAGGAGTCCGGAGGACGTGGGGCTTCCGCAGAACGTTGAGGCGAGTCCGGCCGAGCGGACGCGCTTTGAGCGCGAGATCCAGAAGCTGGCCGGCAAGCGCTTCGACCCGGCCGAACTCCAGGACGAATACGCCGAAGGCTTTCGCAAGCTTATCGAGCGCAAGCGGCGGGAGCGGCGGGACGTCATTTCGGCTCCCGAGACGGCGGAGGCCGCCGGCCCTGAGCCGGACCTGATTGACTTAATTCGGCGCAGCATGCGCGGCGGCGGCTCGAAGGCGGCGCGCTCCAAGGGCAATGGAAACGGGAATGGCCGGCGAGGCAAGCGGGCCGAGGGCAAACGATCCGCCGGCCGGTCAAGCAGGCGATGACGGGCGGGGGCGGGCGGTGGCGAAACGCGGGCGTCCGCGCCCGAGTCCTGCTTTAATCCTGCCACGCCTCTGATGCTGCGCAGCCGGCCCGGGGCGGGGGGCGAAGAGTTGTTAAGTTGTTAGTAGAGTAGTTAGTTGTTAGTCCTGGCGCGCGCCCCCCTCCCCCAGGGAACGCGGCCAACCACTCGGTAGAGTGCGTTCGGCGGATCAACGACGGCGATTCCGAAATATCCGGACGTTCTGTTCCCGCCGGCCAGGCGCCTTGTCCGGTGCGGCGCGGGCGGCTAGCCTAACCCGAACTTTGTAAACCGCCGCGCCGGTCGCCCGCCGAGCCTGGGCCCCGGTTGGCGCGCCGAAAAAAGGAAGCTTCCCCTATGGCTACGCAAGTCACTGAGGAAACCGTGGTCAAAAAGAGTCCCCTGCAGGAGATCGTCCAGCCGTTCATAGACCTGGCGCATGCGCCGCGGGCGCTCTGGGGAATAAATCTGGCCTATGTGCTTGAGGGTATGGTCTACTTCGGAGTGCTGAGCTATCTGGCGAAGCACTTCTCCGACTTCATCTTCGCTGGGATGGCACACGCCGACGTGCACTCCCACAACATGGTTATGGTGCTCACGGCGGGCATTACCATTTCCATGTTCTTCCTGGGCTTCGTCGCGGACAAATGGGGCGTCCGGCGGGCTTTGATAGCCGCACTCTCATTAATGTTGGTGGGCCGCGCGTTGATCTCTGCCGCGCCGACCGTTCTGAATTTGCAGCCCAGCGGCCTGTGGTCGCAGCTCCACCTGGTAACCATGGGCGGAATTCTGCTGGTCGTGATCGGCTACGGCATGTACCAGCCGGCGGCTTACGCCGGGGTCCGGCAAATTACTACGCCCAAGACGGCCGGCATGGCGTTTGCGATGCTCTACGCACTGATGAATTTGGGCGGCTGGCTGCCGACGTTCGCATTCCTGCTGCGCGACGATGATTACCTGGGGATGGGCATTCCGGGCGTCTACTGGGTGTACACCGGCTTCACGCTGATCGCGCTGCTCTCCACTGTGTTGATCTTGTCCGCACGCACCTTTAAACAGGCGCGTGAGGCCGCCCTCGCGGAAACGGCGGCCCTCAACGCAGCCGAACAGAAGGCATCCGCCGCGGCCGGCCCAACCAAGGCTCAGCCCGACGTCAAGCCGGAAGAGCTCGTCGTGGATGCCCGCATTCCCTGGCACATGTGGCTCGTGTTGTTGGGAATTCTGGTGGCCATCTACTTCCGCGCTCCGGAAGCGTGGCGCTACCAAATAATGGCTGTGGTGTTCGTCGCGGCGATCGCGGCGGCGATCATACCCAAAGTGCGCAGCGCGGTGGCGCAACATCCGCTGGCCAACTCCAAGTTCTTCTTCTTCATCTTTGCCTTGATGCCCGTTCAGACGCTATTCACCTACAACTGGCTCATTCTGCCCCAGTACATCTCGCGCGCTTATGAAGGCTGGATTGGGCGTTATTTCGAGATCGCCTCGAACGCCAACCCAATCCTGATTTTCATTCTCGTGCCGATCATCGCCGCGGCCACGCAAAAAGCCAAAGTCTACAACATGATGGTCATCGGCACCTTGATCATGGCCGCCCCGGCCTTCCTCCTGGCGATTGGTCCCTACCCCTTAACTTTGGCCGGCTACATTCTGATCATGACCATCGGCGAGGCCATGTGGCAGCCGCGTTTCCTTCAGTACGCCGCCGAAATCGCCCCCGAAGGCCGCACCGGGCAGTACATGGGCGTGGCGCAGCTCCCGTGGTTCCTGACCAAGATGCTCGTGCCGCTGCTGTATTCCGGCATCATGCTCGAGAAGTTCTGCCCGGCCGATGGCGTGCGCGACACGCGCACCATGTGGCTGATTTTCGCCTGCATCGCCTGCACCACACCCGTCCTCCTGCTACTGGCCAAGGGCTGGGTCGGGCGAGACTTCAAGACCAAGGCCGCGTAGGCGGAGCGATCCATGCCAAGCTCTGAAACCGCCACCGCGCCGCAGCGCGGGCCGATGGGCCTTGTAGCGCGGGTCAGGGATTTCCTGAACGCCTTCCGTGACCTGCTGCACCTGCCGCGCGCCTTCTGGTTGATCAACCTGTTCTTCATGATCGACTCGATGGCCTACTTCGGCATCCTGACGCTCATGCAGGAATACTTGCACCTGGACGTGAAGCTGGCCGACTGGGTGGCCGGATTTTTCATCAGCTTCTTCACAGGCGCGGTGACCGTCTTCATGATCGGCTTCGGCGGCGTGGGTGAAAAGCTCGGCTGGTGCCGCGGCTTGGCTTTGGCGATCACGCTGTGCCTGGTGGGGCGCATCGGCTATTGCCTGGCGCCGGGCGTTGGTTTCGCAGCCGCTTTGGCGCTGGTCTTGGCCGGGTTGGTGCTGATTGCCCTCGGCGAGGGCATGGTGCAGCCGGTCTGCTATGCCGGCATCAAGCAGTTCACTGACGAGAAAACCAGCGCGATGGGCTATGGCCTGATCTACGCCATCATGAACTTTGGCATCTTTCTGATCGGCTTCGTGTCGCCGCTCATTCGCGTTCCGGTCGAGAAAGTCCATGAGGCGACTGCGTTGGCACAGCCCGCCCCGGGCACGATCGGGCGCTTCTTTGCGGACCGGGGCGTCAGCGGCCTGAACGCCGTGAACTGGACCTGCACCGCGATTACGCTCGTGGCCTTGCTGCTGCTTCTGGCATTCATGACCATGGGGGCCAACCAAACGGGGCAACGGAGCAGGCAAAGCCAGCCTAGTCCCCCCTCCGGCCATGCCGGGCAGGCTCCCTGGTACGCACGAGTCGGCAGGTACCTGAGCGAGGGCCCGTTCAGCAACGCACGCTTCGTGTTCTTCATCTTCATGCTACTGCCGGTGCAGACGCTATTCGCTCACCAGTGGCTCAC
>JAGPEO010000185.1 GCA_018056925.1 Phycisphaerae bacterium | reverse complement strand
CAACGTTCTCCGCGGCGAAATGTCGCTGGTCGGCCCGCGTCCGCTCTATCTGCAGCAAATGCGCGAATGGAATACCCGCCAAAAAGCGCGTCTGCTGGTCAAGCCGGGCCTGACCGGGCTGGCCCAAGTCCGCGGCCGAGCCGCGCTGACGATTGAGGACAAAATCGAATGGGACGTCCGCTACGTCGAGCAGATCAGTCTAAAGACCGACTTGGCCATCATTATCGAGACAGTGGCCCAGGTCTTTCGCCGCGGCGGCATCTATGAGGTTCAGTACTCGCGGACGCAGGCGCGCCGCACGCAGCGCGATTAAAAAGGGCGGCAGCGCGCCTGGTGGGGCACGCTGCCGTTCATGAGCCGGAAGGGGAGGAACTCGCTTGTTGGCTGCTACTGCCGAGGGCAGCCGCTTAACCTAGCAGCGCCAGCACGGTCTGGGGCTGAGCATTGGCCAGCTTCAGCGTGTTGGTGGCCGACTGGACCAGGATCTGCGATCTGGTCAGCGTGGCAGTCTCCGAGGCGAAGTCCGTTTCCCGGATGGAGGCTTCAGCCGCGGCCGTGTTCTCGTACGTTACCGCCAGCGAGCTAGCAGTTGTTTCGAGCGTGTTCTTCTGGAACGCGCCCAGGCGGCCGCGCAACTGCGAAACCAGGTCCTGCGCCGCGCGGACGATGCGCTGTGCCTGAGCGTAGTTGCCGGTCGAGAGGGCGTTGGTTTGGCCGGTTGCGAGGGACGAGAGGTAGCCCACCCCGGCGTTTCCGAGCGAGCCGGTGTCCACGGCCTGGATACCCATGCTGGCCTGGCCGGCAAGCGACACGGTCGGCGAGATCATGAAGTCGGCGCCGCCGCCGGTGATGGCGAAGACCTTTTCGGAATCCGCGGTAGCCAGGGTGCCGAAGTCGGCCGACAGGTCGATGTCCAGGCTCAGGGCGGAACTGCGCATGCTGGCTCGCAGGCCGTTGGTGATCGCGGTCACGCCGTTGATCTTGACCGAGGCGTCCTGGCCGAAGTCGGTGTTGTCGCCGTGGTCGCCGGGCTGCAGGTCTGCGAGGGTGCCATCGAGCACTTTAACCGTGACAAACTGGTCGGAGCCGTACTCAATGCTGTTGATTTGCAGCTCCGTTCCCGAGCCGTTGATAACGGCCGAGACCCCGGTCATGTCCCGGCTGGCGTTGATCGCATCGCGCATGGTGGAGATTTTCGTGCCGCTGCCGAAGGTCAGGGTTTCGCTGCCCAAATTGCCGGCAATCTGGATCGTGACGTTACCGCCCGTCACGGAGGACGCGGCGAAAACCATCTCCGCCAATTGGGCCGAACCGGTCACTTCGACCGTGACGTTGCGCGCGCCTTCGGACGGGATCTTGGCCGCGTTGATGATCACGTTCTCGAAGTAATCCGTCGCGTCGGACACGCCCGAAGTCGTGTACGCCAGCTCGCCGGAAAGCAGCTTGCGGCCCTGGAACTCGGTGTTGTTCGCGATACGGTTGATCGAGTCGAGGATGGCGTCGATCTGCAACTGGTTCGCGTTCCGCTCATCCTGGCTGATGCCGGCCTCGTTGGCGCTGCGGTCGACCAGGTCCTCGAGCTGCACCAGCAGGTTGTTGATCTCGACCAACCCGCCCTCGGCTGAGGCCACGATGTTGTTGGCCCGCGAGATGTTGGTGACCGCGGCCTGAATGGCGCGCTGCTCGCAGCGCAGGTTCTCCGAAGCGATGAGCCCGGCCGGATCATCCTTACCGGAGTTGATGCGATAGCCGGTGCTCAAGCGGTAGATCGACGTGCTGAGCGAGGCGCTCTGATTAGCTAGAACTCGCTGAGCAACCAAGGAAGGGATATTGGTGTTAATTCGGCTCATGGAATGCGCCTCCACGGGCGTTGGGCGTTTTGCGGGCTCGGCCCGCGTTCGCCGTTGTTTTGCCTCTTGCATCACAAACCGGCCGAGCCTCCCGGCTGGCCACAACTGTCAGAGAGGGAATCGTCGCGGGGCGTGAGAGGCTTTAGTTAAAAAGCGCGGGCGCAGATCAGGCCCCGGGGCGCCTGGGTCGGGCTACCCCGGGGCATCCGGTCGCGCCGGCCGCGGGAGTGCATTTGCCGGCATCGAGACCGATATTTCTTGCCGAAAGCGGCTATCCGCCGAGCAGTTTGAGCACCATCTGCGGGGTCTGGTTGGCCAGTTGCAGCGCAGTGGTTCCGGAATTCACCAATACCTGGTTGCGCGTCAGTTCCGAGGTCTCGTAAGCGAAGTCCGCATCGCGGATGGCGGACTCGGCGGACATCAGGTTTTCCTGCGTGATGCCCAACTGATTCATGGTCGTCTGCAGGGTGTTCTTTTCGAACGCCCCCAGCCGGCCGCGGATAACCGAAACCTGAGCGATGGCCTCGTCGATGATCTGCGAAGCCTGGGCGCTCTTGCCGGACACCAGCGAGTACTGCTCGCCGGTGACGATCTGCGAGAGATAGCCGATGGCGCCGTTCCCCAGGCGCGAGGGGGCTACCGATTGCACACCGATGTTAACCTGCAAGTTACTGTTTATATGTGCGCCAATCTGGAACAGGGCCCCGCCGTCAGTGATCGTGAAGGCGGTGGTGCCAGTGCCGAAGGTGTCGGCGAGGGACAGCTCGATATCCAAGGTGGAGGTCTTCAAGGTGAGCTTGTTGCCGTCGCCGATGCTCTGGGCGCCGTTGATGTTGGCGGTGGCGTCGCGACCGTAGGCACGCCCAGTCCCGACGGGAGCGCCGGAGAGGTCCTCCAGGGCGAAAGCGCCGCTACCCGGCAAGAGCTGCACGGAAACGAAGTTCTTGCTGCCGAGATGGGCGCTCTTGAGCGTGAATCCGTCGCCCGGGTTGGACAGCGGGATGGCGCTGACGCCGGTGGCATCGCTGATCTGATTGATGGCTTCGGCGATCTTGGGGGCGGACGTGCCGGCGGCGAACGAGAGCGTCGTCGCCCCGGCGTTGCCCTGGATTTCGATGGTTACGTCCTGGGACAGGGTGCCGCCGTCGTAGACTAACTGGGCGAACTGCGCCGATTGTATGACCTGGACTTCAATCGGGATGTAGTCCCGCGTGCCGAAAAGCGCTCCATGCACGGCCAGGGCGTCGATATCACCGGGCACAACGCCGCTGGTGATGTAATCCAGTGAGCCGTTGAGCAGGTGGCGGCCGGCAAACGTGGTGCTGTTGGCAATGCGTTCAATGCTGGCGATGGCGGAATCCACCTGGAGTTGGTTGGCCTTGATCTCCTCTTCGGAGAGGGCGCCCTTGTTGGCGGATTCGACGGTGAGTTGCTGGATATCGCGCAGCAGAGCGGCCACCTCATCCAGCGCGCCTTCAGTGGTGGAGATGATCAGGCTGGCGCGCTGCGTGTTGGAGATTGCCTGGGCAACGGCCCCGGTTTCACTGCGCAGCCGCTCGGAAACGATCAATCCGGCCGGATCGTCCTTGCCGTGGTTGATACGTAGCCCGGTGCTCAGACGCTCCAGGGTGCCGTTGAGCGTGCGGTAAGATTGGTCAAGGTGTCTTTGGGCGATGACAGCCCCAACGTTCGTGTTAATACGAGCCATTAGCCATCCTCCTTGATAGGGTCGTGGCTGTAAAAGAAGCAATGCGGTCAGTCAGAAGGGAAAGACGGGTGATCGAAAGTCTGTCTACGTGGTTTTGCCATCCTTGCGCGGTGGACGCGTCGCACCGGCGACCTCGCCGGCCGCCGCGGCCGCACGCATGTTCTCGCGCTGAATAGCGTCGTAAACTTCCTTGCGATGAACGGGTATTTCGGCGGGGGCCACGATGCCCAAACGCACTTTGTCCCCCCGAATGTCGACGACCGTGATTTGTACGTTGTCCCCCACGATTATGGATTCGTCGCGTTGTCTGGAGAGCACTAACATCCGCGGCTCCTTCCTGGACGGTGCCGATTACTGATTCGCCAGCGAGCGCCAACGGCAGCGAAAGCACTCGCCGAGTGCTGGTGCTCCGGTCGGCAGCCCGGATCGACTTCGCCGCCCCCGGCCGCAAAAGCGGCCCGGCTAGCGCGAATCGACCCGGCGCGATTATAGCCGAACAGGCGTACACAACACCACTCCTATTCACTTACGCGGTCTTGGTCACCGGCAGCGGCTGAGGGATTCGGGTCAGCACGTGCCGGGTCCCATACTGCTTTTCCGACAGGACGAATTGCTTGCCCAGGAACGAATGGGCTCCGATAACCAGTGGGCCCAGCAGGTTACCGGTCAGACGATCGCCCACTTTGTTCACGATGATCAAAACCTGGCAGTCCTCGAGGTCTCTAAGCTCGAGCAACTCCAGATCATCGCTCCGGATCGGGACCTGATAATCGGGGACGAAGGCCCGCGGGTCGCAGACGACAAACGCAATCGCGGGATCATCCAATGACTGCAACAGGAAGAATATGGGGTCGATTGAGGTCTGGATCAGAGCGTAACGCCGCAGTTGCGGAAACCCGAGCAAACCGTCCCTGAAAGTTATGATACGGTCGCCGTCCACTTCCAATGGTCCAAAGCGGGTCGTGTTGATGAGCATCCTTTTGCTCCTGCCGAGGCTCGTGTGTCGAAAGCTGCCCGGCGGCGCCCAACCTGCACAGGTCGGTTAAGTTCCATCACCGCTGAGCGGGGCGTTTCCAACCGCCCGGGTCGCCGAGGCGACCCCAATCACAGTTGCCGGGTCTGAGCCTCGCCGACCCGCGGCAACCTCCACACGCACCCTTCTCCGACGGCCCCAAATTCCGCTACCTGCCTCTTCGATCCGAGCTCTCTCACCCGAGCCCTTTCACCCGAGCCCGAAGCGCCAGCGAGGGCCACCGCCCTGGCTGTCAGCGCAGGTAATCAATCAATGAGAGGTTCATAATGGCCGACGACGTGGACAGATTCGCTTGAAGCGCCGTCTGCATCTGTTGGAAGCGCACGATCACTTCAGTCAAATCCACGTCGCGCAGGTCGCTCAACAACACCGTTGCCCCGGTGGCTTCGTTTTCCGCCAGCCGGGAGCGGGCTTCCATAGCCTTGGCGTGTGAGGCCATGCGGCCTTGAACCTCCTGGAGTTTCTTCATGGTTGCTTCGAGCCGCTGCCCGGCCAGCGTAATGCCCCGCCGGTCATTGCTTTGCAGCGCGGCGCGTAGCTCGACCAGTGCCGTAAATGGGCTGTTAGTGCGAACCGGGTTTACGTCGCGCCCGGTCAGCGTGCCGCCAACTGCCTGTACGTCCAGCCCCAGACCGTCCAACGCCGGCGAGAGGTTCGCACGCTCGACGCGGAAAGTCTCTGCTCCGCTCGTGTTGTCCGTAATGCACAAGCCGTTGCCGTTGGCGGCCAGGCCCGCGGTGAGCGCCCCGCCGCCTGCGGCGTTGATCAGATCGATAACGTCCTGGAGCGTGCTTGCACCGTCCAGGTCGACTTCGATGCTCGTGCCGTCGGCCGTGATGAAGCGCAGGTCCGCACCCTCGTGCGTCTCGACTCCCAGGCCGTCGTTCAGGCTGGCGAGCGGCGTGCTCGCATTCATTGAACGCACGCCCAGCGCGGTGGCGAGCTGCCCGCCGTTTTCCTCGATGGTGAGATCCGTGCCCGAAATACGGTTCAGCACCTCGATGGAGCGGCCGTCCGCGGCGATGCGCGCCCAAACGCCCACGCCCGCGGCGTTAATTTCGTTGAGAATATCTTCCAGCGTCTCGGCGCCGCTGAAATCGAGCGTGGCCGAGCGACTGCCGTTTCGGATAGTCAGGCCGTTGGTCAAATCGAGGCCGGTGCCGCCGCCCAGGTCGGCCAGCAGCGTGCGGGGCGTGAGCTGCGGGTCGAGGTCGGCCCCGCCCACCGGCGCCCCAAGCCCCGTGGCCAGTATGCCCAGGTCGCGCGCGGTCGCTCCGCCAAGGGCGTCCTGGATCGTGAGCGACATTGGACCGCCCAACGAGCCAATCTGAATGCCGTTGCCGCTCAGCGTGGCTCGCAGCGAGCCGGGCATCTCGGCATTGAGCTTGTCAAGCACGTCGCCGACCGTCGCGGCGCCACTCAGGTCTATCTGAACCTGTTGGCTGCCGTCGCTGACGGTGATGACACCAAGCGATACTCCGCGGCCCGTCGTGCCCCGCAGGTCGCAAATGCGCGTCTCACGCGTCAGCGCCGGGTCGAGATCCACTCCGCGCACGCCGCTGGACACTGCACTGAAGAACTCCGCTCCGGAGACCGCGAAGTAATCTTCAGACTGGTCAGTATCCACAATCGCGTAGCGCCGGGCTGCATCACCATAGTAGATCACGCCGTCCGCCGTTAACTCGAACGGACGCCCCCTGCCGTAGTTGCCCCCAAATAGATACGAATTCAGGTATGGCCGATTCCCGACCGCCACAAGCTGGTCCAGAATGCTCTGCACCACCGGCACCAGCGCGGCGCGCTCGCCGTCGGAGAGCGTGTCGCCGGCCGCCTCGGACGCCACGTTCTGCACGTCCATCAGCAGGCTGATCGCATCGTTCATGGCGGATTCGCTCTCGGCCAGCACGTTGTTGACACGCGCCAGGTTGCGGTCGACCTGTTTGATCAACTCCAGCCGGCGGTCTATTGCGCCGGCGGCCGAGGCCTGCAGCGGGTCGTCGCTGGGCGCCAACAGCTTCTGGCCGGTCGCAACCTGCGTCTGAGCGCGAAACAGGCCGACTTGATTGCGGCGCAGCGTCTCAAGCAGATTGAACGCTCGCAGATTCTGCGAAACCCGGGCCATGTTGATCGGTATCACCGCCATCGTCTTACGTTCCGCTCTGATCGCGATGGATTGCGAAAACGCGCAGCGCGGGCGGCGTTGTTCTGCGTGGCCTACGCGCGAGAGTGCGCCGTTCTTGATCCAATCGTGATCTCATTTGCTTGCCTGCTTATCGCGTCGAAACCAGGTTGAGTACCTCAGTGGAAAGAATGTTCAGAATGTCAAAGTAGCGCGCCGCGGCTTGGTAGGCGCGCTCGTAAGTCGTCAGGTTGATGGCTTCCTCGTCCAGGCTCACGCCGCTGATCGCCTCACGCTGCGCCATCAGGCCGCTGTGAACCGCGTCGGCCGCTTCCTGCGCGGTTGCGGCCGTCGCAGCGGCGCTGGCGACCGTGTTGACCATCCTGGCCTGAAAATCCTGGATGCCCTGATTGGAAAGCAGAGCGCTGCTTTGCGTGCCCAGGATCGCCAGCCGGCCGGCGTTCTCACCGTCGGCGGCTTCGCCGGTCAGCGAGGCGGCCAGCAGCCGCGCATCGCTCCGGAGCGTGGCGTTCACGTCGATGGTTGCGGCATCCGTGCCCGAGAAGAATGTGCCTACGCCGAGGGCCGCCAGCGCGCCGGAACTGTCTTCGCTGAACCAGAGTTCGTAACCGCTGCCGGCGTCGAGTTGCAGGCGCCCGTCAGCGGTGATGCCCGCCGTCAGATTGGGAACGCCATCAAGCTGCTGCGCCAGCGACTCGAGCGAGGTGTCTGTGCCGATGCCGTCCAGATCGACCTCAATTTGGCGCGTGATTGTCTCGCCGCTGCTGCGGTTGCGCAGGTGGACGATGAACGTTCCATTGTTAACAGGAAAATCGAGACCGGCGGCGGCGCTGTTCAACGCCGCCTGGCGGTTGTTGA
>JAGPEO010000184.1 GCA_018056925.1 Phycisphaerae bacterium | reverse complement strand
TGAGCGTGGCGAAGCTGGCCGCGTCGCACGGATGCGCGCCGAACAGCACCGTGGGGCGCTTGTCGGGCTCGGCCGGCTGCTGCTCCACGTCCTTGCCGTTGAACTTGTAGCGCAGCAGCGGCTCATACGGCGGGAACGCCGCGAGCTTGGCCGAACTGCGGGTCTGGATGTAATCCAGGGCCACGTGCTCCGGCGTCTTCACCTCTGCGAAGTTGAGCAGTTCGCCTTCCTTCACCGGCGCCAGCAGGCGTTGCCCGGCGGCGGTGAGCTTCGCGAAGAGCTCGCCGAGAGACTTCTTTTGTAGAATTCGTGTTTCGCTCATTGTCTCACCGGATGAACTCTTCCTTGTCGTCAGGTTTGAAGGTGGACAGGGCGTACTCCTTGCGGGTCGAGTAGCCGGCCTCGCCGCCGAAGCTCGTCAGCACTTCCTGAGCCAGCACGCGGTTCAGCAGGTCCAGACGGATGCCCTGCGGGCAAGCGTCACTGCACGAGCCGCAATCGACGCAGCGCCCGGCCAGGTGCATCGCCCGCACGATGTTCCATTCGAGGTTGCCCAGCGGATCGGTTGCGACCGGGATCCACTGCGGCTGGTTTACCTCGGTGATGCAGCGGGCACAGTAGCACATGGGGCAGGCCGCGCGGCACGCGTAGCACTTGATGCACCGCGACATTTCGGCCGACCAGAACGCCCAGCGCTGCTCCAGCGGCATCGCTTGCAGCCGCTCGATCTCTTTCTGCGCCTCGGGCGACAAGCCGCGTGGCACCTTGGCCAGGTAGACCTCGAGATCCGCGAACTTGGCCAGCTCCGTGATCTGCCCGTCGTCGGACACGATCAGCAGCACGGCCGCATCGTCCGCGATCTGGTTCTCAGCCGCGTATTGCATGACCGTGCGGGCCGTCGTAACACGACCGACGACCGCCGCCTTGCCCAGCGCCTTGACTTCCGGCTTCAGCAGGTACGTCGCGAGGTTCTGCTTGCAGCTTTCGCCCCAGATGAGCTTGCCCGCCTGCTCCGGCGTACGTGCGAACAGCGGCCGGGCGGTCTGCGCGTCAGTGCCGGCCGCGAAGCCGATCACGACCTTGACCGTGCCGTTCTCCAGCAGCGCCTTGGCTTTCTTCTGTAGTGCTTCCATCAGGCCACCTCGAGCGGCCGAATCTGCCCGCTCAGCCGTTTCGGGAACGTGTCGTATGGCCCGAGCTTGCGCACGTCGGCCACGACGTTGTTGACCAGCTCGGCCCACTTGGCGCCCTCGGCCGCCGATACCCACGAGAAGTACACGCGCCGCAGGTCGATGCCCATGAAGTCCAGCAGGCGGCGGAAGACGATCCAGCGCCGGCGGGCGTGGAAGTTGCCCGCGGTGTAATGGCAGTCGCCCGGGTGGCAGCCGGAGACGATGACGCCGTCGGCGCCCTGCCCGAAGGCCTGCAAGAGCAGCATGAAATCAATGCGCCCGGTGCAGGGCAGGCGGACCATGCGGATATTGGGGGCGTACTTGATGCGGCTGGTGCCGGTCAGGTCCGCGCCCGCATACGTGCACCAGTTGCACACGAAGGCGATCACTTTCGGTTCATAGTCTGCCATGAGTGCTCAGCTTTCAGCTATCAGCTTTCAGCTCTCGCCATTGCTCACAACGCGAGCAGTTCGGCGAAGATCTGCTCGTTTGTGAAGCCCTGTAAATCTATAGACTTCGACCGGCACAGCGCCACGCACGTGCCGCAACCCTGGCAGACGCCCTCATTGATGCGTGCCACGGTCTTGATCAGCTTGCCGTCGCGGCCGCGAATCTCCTCGCGCTCGATGGCCTGATACGCACAAGCCGATTCGCAGAGGAAGCAGCCGATGCAGGTCGAGAACAGCGGCGGGGCACAGCGGTTCACCTTCGCGACCACCGGCTCACGCTGCAATTCGTCCTTCGAGAACAGCCCCGTTACCTTGCTCGCCGCGCCCGAGGCTTGGGCCACGGTTTCGGGAATGTCCTTCGGCGCCTGGCAGGCGCCGGCGACAAACACGCCGGCCGTATTCATCTCGACCGGCCGCAGCTTGGGGTGCGCCTCGGACAGGAAATGGTCGCCGTCATAGCTGACCTTGAGCTTCTGCGCCAGTTCCTCGGCGTCCTTATGGGCAACCATGGCCGTGGCCAGCACGACCATATCCGCCTGAATCTCGACCGGCCGGGAGTTCAGCAGCGTGTCGACGCCCTTCACAATCAGCTTGCCGTCGCGCTCGTAAATCTTCGACACGCGTCCGCGGACGTAGTGAACTTCGTCCTCCTCGATCGCGCGGCGGACGAATTCCTCATACATCTTGCCGCCGGCGCGGATGTCCATATAGAAGACATACGCCTTGCCGCTGTGCACCTTGTGCTTGTAGAGCATCGCGTGCTTGGCGGTGTACATGCAGCAGATCTTGGAGCAGTAATTGATGCCCTTCGCCGGGTCGCGCGAGCCGGCGCAGGCGATGAAGACAATCGTCTCGGGCGTCTTGCCGTCGGACGGCCGCTTGATTGCGCCCAGCGTCGGGCCGGAGGCGGAAGCCAGCCGCTCGAACTGCAGGCCGTTGACCACGTCCTTGTATTTGCCGTAGCCGTACTCGGGGAAGAAGTCGGTCTGCTTGAGGTCGTAGCCGGTGGCGACGACGACCGCGCCGACCGGAACCTCGATCAATTCGTCTTCCTGTTCGAAGCGAATGGCCTTCTTCTCGCAGAAGCGCTCGCACACCTTGCACTTGCCGGTGCGGAAATACGTGCAATGCGCCTTGTCTATGACGGGCTTGTTCGGCACGGCCTGCGGGAACGGGACATAGATCGCGGTCCGGTTGCCCAGCCCGGCATTGAACTCGCTCGGAATCTTCTTCGTCGCGCACTTCTGGGCGCAGATGCCGCAGCCGGTGCAGAGCTTCTCATCGACGAAGCGGGCCTTCCTGCGGATGGTCGCCTTGAAGTTGCCGATGAAGCCCTCGAGCTTCTCCAGCTCGGAGTAAGTATACAGCGTGATGTTCGGGTGCTGAGCCACCTCGACCATACGCGGCGTCAGGATACACTGCGAGCAGTCCAGCGTCGGGAAGGTCTCCGAAAGCTGGGCCATGTGCCCGCCGATCGACGGATCGCGCTCGACCAGAATGACCTTGTGCCCGGCATTGGCGATATCCAGGCTGGCCTGAATGCCCGCAATGCCGCCGCCGATGACCAGGGCCGTCTTCGTGATCGGCACCTTGATCGGGAACAGCGGGCGATTGCGTTTGACCTTCTCGACCATGATGCGAACCAGGTCGATGGCCTTCTCGGTCGTCGCCGGCAGCTTCTCGTGCACCCACGAGCAATGCTCGCGCAAGTTCGCCATTTCGCACAGGAACGCGTTCAGCCCGGCGTCCGCGCAGGTGCGGCGGAACGTCGGCTCGTGCATGCGCGGCGAACAGGCCGCCACCACGACGCCGGTCAGCTTCTTCTCGCGGATCGCATCGCGGATCAGGTTCTGCCCGGGGTCCGAGCACATGTACTTGTAATCAACGCTGTGCACCACGCCCGGGAAACCGGCCGCCGCCTGGGCGACCGCGGCGGCATCGACCGTGGCGGCGATGTTCTCTCCGCAATGGCAGACAAAAACACCAATGCGCGGCATGGTCTAGCCTCTCTTCTCTGCTGTGCCGGCCTGGGCCGGTGCGGCGGCACTCGCGGCGGCCGCCGGCGCAGGCGTGGAAATAGTCTGTGCTGCCCGCTCGAAGCGCACCGGAACGTGATGGCGCTGCATGCCCAGCTTGTCGGGGCTCAGCCCCATGGTCAGGCCGATGAGCTGGCTGATGTAAATCACGGGAATCGAATATTGCTGGTTGCGGTATTGCTGAATCGCGTCGCGCCGCAGGTCGAGGTTCGTGTGGCACATCGGGCAGGCCACCACGATCGCCTCGGCCCCGCGCCTGACCGCGTCATCCACGATCTGCCCGGACAAACGGGCGACCGAGTCCAGCTTGGCCACCGAGAGCCCCGCCCCGCAGCACTCGACCTTGAACGGCCAATCAATCGGCTCGGCCCCGCAGACCTTGACGATGTCGTCCATCTCCTGCGGATCTTCAGCCCGCTTGCAGGTGTTCAGCGCCGCCGGCCGCGTCAGGTAGCAGCCGTAATAACAGGCCACCTTGCGTCCGAAGGGCTTATTCACCTTCTCTTTTAGGCCGTTCGCCGCGGCCCGGCTGAGCACCTCGACCACGCTCAGGACGCGGGTCGTGCCGTTGTACGGCAGCTCCATTATCCGGCTGACCTCGCGCCGCAGATTCTCATCCTGGGAAAGCTCGTACCGGGTGCCGGCCAGGCGTGTGAAGCAGGCCGAGCAGGGGACCAGCAGCTCAGAGAGCCCGGCCCGCTCGGCCTGAGCGAGAATGCGGGCAGGCAGCGCCAAGGCCAGCTTGTGGTTCAGGCTGTGAGCGGCGCTGGCCCCGCAGCAGTTCCAGTCCGGGACTTCGGTCAGCTCGAGCCCCAGCAGCGGGGCGATGGCCGTCAGCGACTCGCCGTATTCACGCGAGGAGCCCAGCAGCGAGCAACCGGGAAAATAGCCGATTTTCATCTCTTATCCGCCTCGTCGTGATGGCCCGTGGTTTGGCCGGCATGCCCGCTCGCGGCGGCGCAGCGGTCGAACATGGCGGCGATCGCGTCGCGGCCCTTGATCTTGTGCGGCAGGATTTTCAACTTGCCGCGCATCAGCAGCTTCGGCGCGACATTGACATCCTGAAACAGGTGCATGGTTCGCATTTTGTAAGCCGAAATCAGCCCGACCTCGTGCAGCCGCCCGTTCTTCTTGATGGAATCGAGGAACGAGCGGTGGAAGGCGAGGATGTCCTTGGCCTTCGGGTTTGCTACGCCGCGCCGCAACGCCTCTTCCCGCAGGTAGTCCATGATCTTCGGGATGCTGACCTCCTGCGGACAACGTGTGGCACACGTCTCGCAGGCCAAGCACAGCCAGATGGACTCCGCCTTCAGCGCCTCGTCTTCCAGCGCCGGCAGGCCGAGCTGCAACACTCGCAAGACCTGGTTCGGCGCGAGGTCCATCTCGCAGCCCAACGGGCAGCCCGCCGAGCACTTGCCGCACTGGTAGCAGTTGAAGACGGATTCGCCCGTGGCCGCCTTAACTTGCCCGGCCAGGCTGTGGTCATGTTCGTGATGAGACGAACCAGACATACTCTTCTCCGAAGGGCTGGATCGCAACAACCCGGCCGCCAGCCGGGACCGTGGCTGCCCGGCGCCGCACGAGTCCGGTAAAGCGCCGGCCGCCGGGTGCCATGCCCAAGCTGTAAGCGCGGGCATGGCACCCGCAGGCCGCACTCGCGAATGACACCCGCGGAACCGCACCGGAGCGCCGCACCCACGAAGCGCCGCACGCGGCAATTAGCGAAATCTGGCACGTCCCGTACCAGAAACGGTCGCGGGATGATAACCATAAGTCAGTTTCGGCGAAAGCTTTACGTCCCGCGCCTTGTAATCCGCACCGCCTCCCCCGGTCGCGAAACTCCGCAGGCAGCGCGGAATATCCGCAAAGCGGAAGGCGAGGTTACGCCGCGTGACCCCTGTAAGCCCCGGCGCGCGCCAAGCAAGCCCCGGGGCGTAAAGCGCTCTGGGGAATGGAACGGCCCTGCTCACCACGACCCTACCAAGTCGCCCGAACAAGGGGTAGACTACGCCTCTTTCGGCCCGGGGGCCGCCCCGGAGCCGTGGGATGGTTGGCGAGGGATCCAGAGATCAAACGATCTAGGGGTCTTTCTGCAAAGACGACAAACCGGGATACAAGAGGGAGTTGAGCGATGGCGATCAATCTGCGCGGGCGAAGTCTGCTTTCGATGAAGGACCTGACGGGGGAGGAGATCAATGCGATCCTGGCGCGGGCCGCGGAGCTCAAGGCCGACCGGGCCGCCACGTTTCGCGCGGCGCCGCTGGCCGGCAAGACGCTGGCCATGATCTTCCAGAAGCCGTCGCTCCGGACGCGCGTCTCGTTCGAGACCGGCATGACGCTGCTTGGCGGGCACGCCATCTACCTGGCCCCTTCGGACATCAAACTCGGCGAACGCGAAACGACCGAAGACATCGCGCTCGTGCTGTCGCGCTTCGCCGACATCATCATGGCGCGCGTTTTCGGCCACCAGATCGTCGTCGATTTGGCCAAGCACGCCACCGTGCCGGTCATCAACGGCCTCAGCGACTTCGAGCACCCCTGCCAGATTCTGGCCGACCTGCTGACGATTCAGGAACGCAGGGGCCGGCTGCGGGGCCTCAGCGCGACGTACATCGGCGACGGCAACAACGTCGCGCATTCACTGATGTACGGCGCGGCCCGCGTGGGAATGAACATGACCGTACTTACGCCACCGGGCTTCGAGCCGCTGCCGCAGGTGCTCGAAGAATCGCAAGCCATCGGGCGCGAAACCGGCGCGACGATCCGCGTGACGAATGATCTGGCCGACGGGGCTAAAGGCGCGGACGTGCTGTATACGGACGTCTGGGCGTCCATGGGTCAGGAAGCCGAAGCCGAAGCTCGCCGCAAGAAGTTCGCCGGCTTCCAGATCAACAGCAAGCTGATGAGCTACGCCAAGCCGGACGCGATCATCCTGCATTGCCTGCCGGCCCACTACGGCGAGGAGATCGATTACGCCACGTCGCGCACGCCCAACTCGGCCATTTTCGATCAGGCCGAGAATCGCATGCACGCCCAAAACGCGCTGATGGTGATGCTGGCGTAAAGAACTGAAGAAGTGAATGCGAGTAGTGGATAGTCAGGGCGCCCCCCGCGACTATCCACTATTCACTTTTACGATTATTCACTTTTACGATCCACTCTTTCCTGCGCGAATAGCCAGCGCCACAGGTCCGGGTCGTCGTACGCCTTGTCCCAGACGTTGTGGTTGCCGTTCGGGTATTCGGTGTACCAGATACCCTTGCCGCCGGCCGCCTTGATGGCCTCCACCAGTTCCCGGGATTTCTCAACCGGGACGGACTTGTCGGCCGCGCCGTGAAAGCACCAGATCGGGATGTCCCTCAGACGCGGGGCAATTTTCTCGGCCAACCCCGTGGACTCGCCGAATTCGGCAAAACCGCAGATCGGCACGACCGCCGCCCACCTATCGGGGTAACTTGCGGCCAGCATCCAAGCCCCCTGTCCGCCCAGTGAGAGGCCGGTCAGGTATACGCGCTTCGGGTCCAGGTTGTACTCGCGCGAGGTCAGCTCGACGCAGCGCAAAGCCATGCCCGCCATTGGGCCTACCCAGGACTCATTCGGCCGGCATTGTGGCATGACGACTATGGCCGGAATGTTTCGATGGTGCCGGCGGATCGCGCGGCCGATGCCAATATCGGTTTGTAGGAATCCATCGTCGCCGCGCTCGCCGGCGCCGTGGAGGAAGAGGATGACCGGCCAAGGCCGCTCGGGAGTGTAGTCCGGCGGCACGTAGACGACGTAGGCGTAGCTCTGGTCATCCACGCTCACAGTCTTGCGGATGAAGCCGGTCACCGTCACGGAGGACGGAGCGGCAGCGGCCGTCTGTGTTTCGGGTGCAACGCCGGGGCCGGACGGAAGCGGCTGTGCGAACGCGATCAAGAACATCGTGGCGATCCAGACGAGATTCAGCATAAACGGTATCTCTGGCTACCGGCGTTCAGGCCGGGAGGGCTCATGCTGTAGCGGCGCGGCGGCGCTTATGATGGACCGTAAGGCAGGCTGAGTCGACGCCCAAGGCC
>JAGPEO010000183.1 GCA_018056925.1 Phycisphaerae bacterium | reverse complement strand
TTGCCACAGCACAGGAGATCGCATGCTGGGAATCATCGGCGGCACGGGACTGGCGGATGCACTGTTCGGGCAAGTCGACGGCGCGGATCACGTAATCGACACACCTTTCGGCGCGCCGAGCGGGCCGGTACGCGTGGTACACTGGCAAGGTCTGGAAGTGGCCCTGCTGGCGCGGCACGGCGCGGGGCACCTAATCAATCCCTCGCAGGTTCCGTATCGGGCCAACATCTACGCGATGAAGTCGTTGGGGGTCACGCACCTGATCGCCAGCGGCGCCGTCGGATCGCTGCGCGAGGAGTTCCGCCCGCGCGAACTCGTCATTGTCGACCAGGTCATAGACCGCACGTATCGCCGTGTGCCTACGTTCTTCGACGCGGGACTGGCGGCACACGTGGAATTCGCTGAACCGTTTTGCCCCGTGCTGCGGCAGCGGCTTCTGGCTGCGGCCACGCAGATCGAAACCAAGGTACACCCGCACGGCACCTACATCTGCATGGAAGGCCCGGCCTTCAGCAGCCAGGCCGAGTCGCGAATGCACCGGGCGTGGGGCGGCGACCTGATCGGGATGACGCTGATGCCCGAGGCCAAGCTGGCGCGCGAAGCCGAGATCGCTTATGCCGCGATCGCGCTGATCACCGATTACGACTGCTGGCGCCCGCACGCACCCGGCGCGACCAAGCAGAAGCTGCTCGAGGAAATCCTGGACAATCTCCACGCTGCCACGCACAACGCAATCGCCCTGCTGCGCGCCGCGCTGGCCGACTTCGCGCGGCAACCACCCGGAGCGTCGCCCGCCCATAGCGCGCTGGAGCTTGCGATCTGGTCGGATCGTGCGAAAATTGCGCCCGAAACCGTGCGGCAGTACGGAGTACTGCTCAAGCGGCAGCTTGGCGAGCAAAAGCAGAATGGCTGATACGAAGGCGCGGGAAAGTCGCAAAAAGGAAAAGTTGGAAGGTGCGCGCACACTTTCCGGCTTTCGCCCTTTCGCACGTTCCCGATGATCCCCGAGGGCGAGCATGGAGGCGTTTCGCAGGCCGCGGTTCCGGGGCGAGTGCGAGTGGATCATCGCTCAGCCACACCCTGACCGCGACCGCCTCGCAAGCCAGGCCGGCATTGCCCCTCTACTCGCCCAAGTCCTGCTCAATCGCGATATCTCGACAGCCGCGCAGGTCGGCCGGTTTCTCTCCCCGGATTTGGGCCTCCTGCTGCCACCGGAAGCTTTGCCAAACGCCGTCAGCGCCGGCCGCCGCCTGGCCGAAGCCGTGCGCGCCGGGCGGCGCATTGTCATCTACGGCGACTACGACGTGGACGGCATCACTGCCACCTCAATTCTCTGGCTCGCGCTTCGCCTGGCGAACGCCAATGTGAGTTTTTATATCCCCAACCGCCTCGAGGAAGGTTACGGCGTCAACGGCGAAGCCCTCCGCTCCATCGCGGCCGAAGGTGACGCGCTGGTCATCACGGTCGACAGCGGAATTACGGCCGTTGCCGAAGCGCGTCTGGCTCGGCAACTCGGCCTCGGGCTGATCATAACGGATCATCACGAACCGGGTCCCACGCTGCCGGAATGCGACTGCGTGGTGCATCCCACCGCTTGCGGAGCCAGCGAGAATCCAGACCTGTCCGGGGCGGGCGTAGCATTGAAGATCGCCTGGGCTTTCGCACAGGAGTTTTGCGGCACGCAGCGCGTGTCCGAACAGTTCCGCAACTTCCTGCTGGATGCCACGACTTTTGCCGCGCTGGGCCTGGTCGCGGACGTCGTGCCCCTGACCGGCGAAAATCGCGTGATCGCCGCGTTCGGCCTCAAGTATCTGCGCCGTACGCAAAACCCCGGCCTGAAGGCGCTGCTTCAAGTATCCGGCTTGGAGGGCAAGTCGCGTTATGACGATTACGACGTCGGCTTCATGCTGGCGCCGCGCCTCAATGCGGTCGGGCGACTCGGGCACGCTCGCACGGCCGTCGAGTTGTTCACGCAGGCAGACAGCGCCCGGGCCGCGGAGATCGCAGCCGCCCTCGACGCCCAGAACCGCAAACGCCAGGAACTCGAACGCACAATAGCAAAGCAGGCCGAGGCGCTCGTGATCGAGCGTGGCTTCGACCGCGACGGCTGCCACGGCATCGTGCTGGCTTGCGAGCAGTGGCATGCCGGCGTCATCGGCATCGTCGCTTCACGCCTGGTAAACCGGTTCCGCCGCCCGGCGGTGCTCATCGCCTTGGAGAATGGCTGCGGCCAAGGGTCGGCCCGAAGCGTGCCACATTTCCCGCTGCACGAGGTGCTGGCCTGCTGCGGTGAACACCTGCTCAGTCACGGTGGCCACGCCATGGCGGCCGGCGTGCGGGTGGCAGCCGACCGCGTCGACGCGTTCACAGAGGCTTTCCTGGCTGAGGCGGCCCGGCGGCTGACGCCCAAAGACCTCTGCCCGCGCCTGTACTTGGATGACGAAGTCGAGCTGACCGATCTGACGATCGATGTCGTCGACGCGCTGCAACGGATGGCGCCGCACGGAACGGGTAATCCTGCCCCGCGGCTGGCAACGGGGGTTGTTGAGCTTGCCGAGCCGCCACGGGTGGTCGGAAAGGCCGGCAACCACCTGCAAATGATGGTCCGGCAAGGTCGCGAACACCGCAAAGCCATTGCGTTCAACCGCGGCGACCAGGCGGAGCAGGTAAACGAGGTGCGTCGTCTGCGGCTGGCCTTCGAGCCGATTATTAACGAATGGAATGGGCGCCGCAGCGTCGAACTGAAAGTAGTCGATTGGAAGTTCGGGGACGTCAGATGACGTCGTTTGCCACAGCGGCTTACGATTTTGTAAGCCCGGGCAGGGCTCAAATTGCGACTCCGGCAGTGGTCCGGCGGACTTGCAAACCGCCTTTAAGGGTGCTAGAACCCCATCAGAAGGGCCCCAGCGGTTATCCTGCCGGAGCCGGTCGGCGAATAGTCTTTAGCTTGTATGCGGGCGCCAGGTGGGTCGTGCGGCCCGGCAGATGGCCCTACGGAGAACAAAGTGGACGAATACCTGAAATTGAAGGCGCTAGTGGAAGAGATAGGGGACGACGTTTACAAGGCGATGGGTGGCAATAAGGCGGCTGGCACCCGCGTGCGGAAAGCCATGCAGGACATCAAGAATACGGCACAAGCCGTCCGCAAACGCGTTCTCGACATCCGTAGTCCGGGAGGCGGGGACCGCACCGATGCCGAAACGCCGAGTGGTCCCGCTCCCGATCAGGGTGGCGGTGATCAACAGTAAGTAAACCAATAATTAATCAGTAATAAGGTTACCTCATAGTCGGGGGATGAATGAGGTCTTAATGCCGCCGCCCGCCATTCTCGATCCTTTGTCGTTGGATTTCTCCCGCCCTTTTGCCACGCGCGAGCAGATCGCGGAAGTCAATCCGCACCGCCATGAGTTCGCGCTGCTGGATGCGGTCGTCACGTTCGATCGCGAGGCGGGCACTTTCTCAGGTTACCATGACGTGCGCGCGGACGAATGGTGGGCGCGCGGGCACGTACCGGGGCGCCCGCTCTTTCCCGGCGTGCTGATGATCGAGGTCGCCGCCCAGCTTGCCAGCTTCCTGGGCCACCTCGTGAACGGGCGGGATTTCTTCATGGGGCTCACGGGCGTCGATGACGTAAAATACCGCGGTACGGTTGAACCGCCGTGCCGGTTCGTCGTTGTCGGCCGAGCGTTAGATGCTCGTAAGCGACGTACCAAGTGCGCGACGCAGGGCTTCGTCGACGGCACCATGGTTTTCGAAGCCGTGATAACCGGAATGGCCTTGTAGCAAAGCCGGGGCGGCGCCGTGGTGCAGGCCGGGGACGCACGCAAGCGCTGAGCACGGGCTTGCCGTCATCGCTGGGTTCGTGCTCGCCCGGGTGCGAGGCGCATGGGAACACAGCGCTCGCCGCACCCGAGCTTTAGAGACAAGAATTCGCCTTTCGCCATGTCCGACAACAGGAGCGTTAGCTCGGAAGTCCTCGCGGCTCTGCCGGAAGCGGTCACTTGGTCGCATCGCCCCCAGGAGAGCGATTTAGAGGACGTCCCTGGATGCCCGGCCGTCTACCTGTTGCTCGCGACCTCGGACCTGCCGGTCCAACTGGCCACGACCCAACATCTCCGCCGAATACTGCACTCGCGCCTCACCGATGCCGCTCGCGTCCAGCAGGGTAAGGCGGACCTGGCCGAAGTCGTCCGCGGCGTTCGTTGGCGGCGGATGCATTCCCCTTTCGAGGCCCGCTGGTGGTACTACCGGCTGGCCCGCGAAATGTATCCGAAGCGCTACCGGCGGATGATTTCTTTCGGACCGGCCTTCTTTCTCCGAGTCGACTGGTCCGAACCGATTCCTGACATCAACGTTACCAAGCAGGTCTGGCGTATTTCGGGGGAAATGGTCGGTCCCTGGCTGACTCACGACACCTGTCAAAAGGCGCTGGAGGGTTTGCGTGACCTGTTCGACCTGTGCCGCTACCCGGAACAGGTGCAACGCGCTCCGCGCGGCCAGCGCTGCCTCTATGCCGAAATGGGACGTTGCGACGCCCCGTGCGACGGATCAGTGCCGCTGGAGCGCTACATCGAGCGCCTCCGGGCGGCTTGGGCGTTTGCGCGAGGCGAAGTGCGCCCGTGGCTGGCCGAGGCAAAGGAGCGAATGACGAGCGCCGCCCGCGCACAGGAGTATGAGCGCGCGGCATTGCTCAAACGGCAGATCGCCTGGGGCTGGAAATGGCATGACCAAATTCTGCCGCGGGTCCATCCACTGGAGCAGTTGAACTACTTTCTGGCGATTCCAGCCCACCGCCGCCGTGCGTGCCGCCTGTTCCTATTTCGAAGCGGCAACCTGGTGGAAGGCCCTGTCCTATCGGACCGTAATGCACCTTCGGAGGCGTTGCCTTGGCTTGCGAACGTGCTTGCGAATCCTCCCGCCCCGGCGGACCCGAACGTGCGCATGGAGCAGACCTGGCTGGTGGCACATTTTCTAAGCAGCAGGGCCGGTGAGGCTTCGTTCCGCAGCTTGTTGCCCAAAGGTGAGCCTACTGGCGATCTCGAAGAGCAGCTTCGCCAATACCTCGTACAGTTACGGACCAAGCCCGGGGACGAGGGCGAGCACGCGGCCGTGCGTCCCCCAAGCAGCGATAACGAAAACCAGACCAAGTAATCAACCTATTCGGAAAACTCGCGTCTAAACGCGAATTGACTTGACTCATTTCAAATCCAGATTCATACTCTAGTGTACAGATCGCGCGAGGCTTAAGTGAGCCGGCTAGTGGCGGCCACCCAACGGAGCCCGGCGTAATCGGAATTGGAGAGTTATTGGCGCAGATAGTGCGCCTGTGCGATACGTGCGGCTAAGTCAGATCCCCGAGCCGCCGGTTTTGTGGTGCATCGTTGCGGGGCGAAGCTGCCCGCAGAAAAAAGGGTCGTCACCACTCCGGCAAGGTTCTCGGAGGTTGACTTGGCCGCTTTTTTTGTGCAACCACCGCGGCCCGCCAATCGCCGCTTACGCTTTCACTACGCGCCCGGCCGGCCGCTTCTTGTTGCCCGTGGCATTGCGCGTGTCGACCACCAGGCGCGAGTGCTCGACCACCATGTCGTAGTCGACTGAGCTATGGTCAGTCGAAATCAATACGCAGTCATATTTCTTCAAATTGGCGCGCGTCAACGGCACACTGCGCATATCGGTGATGTTGTGTTCACGCATCGGTTTGGCGCTCGGAATGTGCGGGTCGTGGTAATCGACTATCGCGCCGCGCGCCCGCAGTAGCTCGATCAGCGTGACGGACGGCGATTCGCGGACGTCGTCCACGTCCTTCTTATACGCCAGACCCAGCACCAGAATGCGCGCCCCCTTTACGGCCCGCCCACGCTCATTCAACGCTTCCGATACCCGCATAACCACGTATTCGGGCATGAACGTGTTGATCTCGGCCGCAAGTTCGATAAAACGCGTGGGGCGGCCGTATTGCCGCGCTTTCCACGACAGATACAGCGGGTCGATCGGAATGCAGTGCCCGCCCAGTCCCGGCCCGGGGTAGAAAGCCTGATAGCCGAATGGCTTGGTCCGCGCCGCCTCGATCACTTCCCAGACGTCGATGCCCATGCGCTCAAAAATCAGCTTCAACTCGTTAACCAGCGCTATGTTTACGGAGCGATAAACGTTCTCGAGGATCTTGCACGCTTCGGCCACCTCGCAGCTCGACACCGGGACGACGGTTGTCAGCGCCTGCCCGTAGAGCGTCGCGGCCAGCTTGCCGCTGGCCGGAGTGGCCCCGCCTACCACCTTGGGTATGTTGTTCGTCGTGTAGTCCTTGCGCCCGGGGTCCTCCCGCTCGGGCGAGAACGCCAGGAAGTAATCGCGGTCCAGCCGCAGCCCGGTCGCATCCAGCAGGGGTTGAACAACCTCGCGCGTCGTGCCGGGATACGTGGTCGATTCGAGTATCACGAGCTGCCCCGGACGCAGGCGCCGCGCGATATCCTCGCTGGTCGAGCGAATGAACGTCATGTCCGGCTCGCGCATTTTGTCGAGCGGCGTGGGAACGCAGATAAGGATCGCGTCGGGCTTCGAAAGCAGCTTCATGTCCGCCGTAGGACTAAAGCGCTTGTCCTTGATGAACGGATTGAAGATTTCCGCCGGCAGATGTTCGATGTAGCTCTTACCCGCCTTCAGCATCGACACCTTCTTCGGGTCGATGTCGAAGCCGATGACCTTGAAGCCGGCGTTGCAGAATTCCCGCACCAGCGGCAGGCCGACGTACCCCAGCCCGATCACCCCCACGATCGCCTCGTGGGCTTCTATCTTCCGCGCTAATTCCTCGGACAGTTTCATCGCAAGCTCCTGAGATTGGTTCGGCTTTGTACTCGCAGCGCGAACGTGGATCAAGGCATCCAGGGTTAAGGAATCAAGGCAGATACCGCGCGCCTGGTTCTAAGTCTCGGCGCCGGCCCCCCCTTCGCTCTCCGCTTTGACGCCCGCCTGTGCGTCTGCTGCACCCCCGAAATCGGCCGTCGCCTTGTCCTCGTCATCCTCCCCCTGCTGCGCCTCAAAATATGCCTTGATCGGATTCGGAAACTTCTTTTGCTGGCACAGCAGCTCGACGATCTCGTCGAATTTCGCGATTTTCTGATTGTCGATCCGCAGCCGCTTCTCCTGCCCTCCGCGGCGGTAGTACAGATCGACCCAGCCTTTCTTGTTGTAATCCCGAATCGAAGCAATATCGGCCAGCGCAATGCGCACGCCGCCGTAGGTCATGCCCTGCTCGTCAATTTCGGCCCGCAGCCGCCCGGCCCGGAACGCCCGGATCAGAAAATAAACCGCCAGAACGCACGGGATCACCCCCCAGTAATACTGGTTCCTGATCTCCTCTTTCGACCACTTCCACGCTTGCCACTCGGCCAGCTCCGACCGCACGCGGCCGCTCAGATCAATGGGGACGGTAATTACGCCGTAAACACTCGCAAATCGCTCCACCCCGGCGGTCGCGGCGCCCTCGCGCGGAGCAAGCGGCTGCCCCAATAGCTCGTGCAGCTCTTGCCGGCTGGCGACCTTCCGCGTTCGCAGCAGATGGTACTCCTCCGGCCCCGGCGTCTCGCCCAACTCGGGCTGTCCGGCAGTCCATAACGAAAGCCGCTCACGGGCTTTGGCGATGTTCTGCTTGCGGTATCCCACAGCGCCGTCGTATATGAAATACCCCCCCATCACCAGGAATACGAGGCCGACACCCAGCCACCAGTTCCGATCTGTACGGGCCG
>JAGPEO010000182.1:5327-7752 GCA_018056925.1 Phycisphaerae bacterium | reverse complement strand
AGCCGCCAGGTTGCGGCGGTACTCGTCGGCGTTGGCCGGATCGAGTCGGATCAGGGCATCCGCAATAGTCTGGGCCTGGATTTTGACCAGCCGCGGGTTCAGCCAGATGTGCGGATCGGCGCCTTCTTCGTCGTGGTGCACCGAATGTTCGTGATGCGCCTCCGAACCGTGTTCGTGTCCGTGATGCGCCGCGGCGTCGTGTTCATGTCCATGGTGCGCGGCGTCGTGCTCGTGCTCGTGTTCGTGTTCCTCCATGGGCCGCAAGGGCACGCCCTGGCGCGTGTCCACGATTTCCAAGTGCGTGAACGCGCCGCGCAAGCGCGGCAGCAGGCCGTCCTCGAATGGCATACCAACGCGGAAAAAAACGGCCGCCTTGGCGAGCGAGGAGATTTGGGCCGGAGTTGGCTCGAAGCTGTGCGGGTTTTGGCCGGGCCCGACCAGGACGTCAACCTGCACATGATCGCCGCCGACGCGTTGGACGAAGTACGCCTGCGGCGGAATGCTGACGAAGACGCCCAGACGCTGACCGCCTTCCGGCTGCGGCGCGGCGGCCGGGTTCGTCTGTGGCGTGCCGCTGGGCGGCGCCTGGCGGCAGGCGGTCAGAACGAGTACCGGCGCGGCCAGTGCCAGCAGAAAGGCGGCGAGACGCCGATTGGCGGCGGAGGCGAAATTCGCCCGCAGTCGGTTGTTTCGGTTCATCCAGGGCTCCGGGAGTGCGGAACGGCCGGCGCACGGCACGCCTTAGCCTTATTGATATTACGTTATCAGTTAGGGTGGGTTCGTCAAGTTTTCACGGTTATCAAACTTGCAGGCCGGGCGAGCCCCTACGCCGGGGCGTTCGCCACTGGCGTGGCGGCGTGGTAGATTCGGCGCCTGATGACGGAGGACGCGCAGTCGATGAGGCAGCTTGAGCATCGCCGGCCTTCATGGCTGCTCGACGGCGTGATCGTGCTGCTGATCTTGGCCGCGTGGCTGCCGGTGGCGTGGTACCTCACGGGCGGCCTGGGGATCGTCTGGTACGACACGTTTCGCGACATGGCCTGGGCCGAAAACATGCGCGTCGGGCGGATTTGGGCTGACCCGGTCGTAGCGGGGCAGACCTGGTGGTACGCTCCGGGCGGGCCGCTGCTGGCGGCCGGTGTGGCACGTTTGACCGGGTGGCCGGTGGCAGAGGTCTATGCCGCCAGCCCGGCGTGGTGCAATGGGTGGATTCCGGCGGCGCTGTATGTGCTGGCGCGCGTGGCTTGGGGGCGCGGCACGGCTTTGCTGGCGCTGGCGACGGTGCTGCTGGGCTCATACTGGTGGTACACGCACGTCGCGGCGCCGATTCCCGGCATTCAGGCGGTCACGCTGATGTTGCTGGTGCTGCTCGGCTGGCACCTAAGCGTGACGGCCGGCAGGGCGTACACGTGGGCGGCGATTTCGGGCGTACTACTGGCGCTAACCACCTGGTATCACCCGATGTGCGGTATTCTCCCAGCATTTACGATCGCGTTGCAGGTGCTCTACGACGCACTGCGCCCGCGCAAGTGCCGCCAGCGGCTGCTGGGGCGCATGCTGGTCGTGGCGGGCACAGCGTTAGTGCTGACGTTGCCGCTCATTGTGCACATGCTCGCGGTGCACGCCCAAAATCGGCGACTGTTGGAATACATGGCGGCGGAAGTTACGCGCCCACCGTTTTATGCGCATGCCTATACCCCGCTGGTCGTCCCCGCCTTTCTCGTGGGGGTGTGGGTGATCTTGCGGCACGCGCCTCAGACATTTTGGGCGGTGGCCTATTTACTTGCCGCGCTGCTGCTGCAAATTCCGGCTTACCTGACGCGTTATCTGGACCTGAACGCACCGTATTTGCTGCCGCACGAGGCGCAGTGGCACATGCAAATAGCGGAAGGGTTATGTGCGGCCGTGGCGATCATGTGGCTTGCGCGACAACTGGCGCAGGCCGCCAAGCGTCCGCGTCTGGTCCCGGCGGCGGCCATCGTGTTGGGGACGTTGGCGGTGGGGCCGGCAATGTGGCACCTGACGCCGGACGACAGCTATTTTGTCAGCGTCCCCCAGCTCCAAGAGCAAACGCGGCAAGTGCGGGCCTGGATTCAAATGCACACCGCGCTCGAAGACACGATCGCCTGCGATCCTGAACTGGGCTACAAAGTCGTGTCGGGCCTGACCGGACGCAAGTGCATCGCCGTTCCGATCGGGCAGATGAACCCCGCGCCGGATGTGCGGCAGCGGCAGGATGTGTTGCACGCGCTTGTGTCGGGGAAAGAACCTGCAGCGGCGGCCGAAACCGCCCGCAAGTATGGCGCGCGTTACCTGCTTTTCCAGACGACAGAAGGCGGCGCGGCGACCATCGAACGTTGGGACGCCTGCCCGGCGCTGGAGCGTTGCTTTACCGCGGACGATGGCAGCGCCGTCATATACCGCA
>JAGPEO010000182.1:0-5227 GCA_018056925.1 Phycisphaerae bacterium | reverse complement strand
TATGGCGCGCGTTACCTGCTTTTCCAGACGACAGAAGGCGGCGCGGCGACCATCGAACGTTGGGACGCCTGCCCGGCGCTGGAGCGTTGCTTTACCGCGGACGATGGCAGCGCCGTCATATACCGCATCCGGGCGGAGGAGTCGCCGTGAGGCCGACACGCGCCGCTATACTGGTGGCATGGGGCGCTTTGATCGTGCCGAGTTGGTTCGTCGGCTCCGAGTGGGCCTGGGAGGATGAGCTCAAATATCTCGGTGCGATTTTGGCGGCGCTGCTGGTGCTGATGGTGCGCGCGCTGCGGCGCGAGCGGCAGATGTGAGGCGCGTGCCGGCTCTGGCATGTTGCACTATACTCGTCGCATGAGGTGTGTTGGGGCTGAGATTCGTATGTCCGGCGTTCGAGTGTCCGCCGTTCGAGCAATTCAGTTCGCTTTGCTGATGGCGGCAACTTTGCTCGCAGGTTGCTCGGCATTCCAAGCTAACCCGTTCGAAATCCAGCCAACGTTCCGCGATCTGGCGTATGGTGACCATCCACGTCAGAAACTCGATTTGTATTTGCCGCATGACGCCGGCGGGCCGCGCCCCGTCATCGTCTGGATTCACGGCGGGCGCTGGAGCGGCGGCGAGAAATACCCGGCTTATCCTGCGGAAATCTTGACCGAGGCGGGTTTTGCAGTTGCGAGCATTGGCTATCGGCTCAGCGGCGAGGCTGCGTTCCCAGCGCAGATTAATGACTGCAAAGGCGCAATCCGCTGGCTGCGGGCGCACGCGGGCGAGTACGCGCTGGATGCGGACCGGATTGGCGTGTGGGGCCGTTCCGCGGGCGGGCATTTGGCCGCACTGGTTGGAACCAGCGGCGATGTGGCCGAGTTGGAAGGCGACGTGGGCGGCAATCTGGATTGCTCCAGCCGCGTGCAGGCGGTGGCGGACTACTATGGCCCGACCAACGCTTTCACGTTTGCCGCGCACGTGGATGACTGCGGCTCAGGCGAGCCGCCGCTTCTGGGGCGTTGTCTGGGCGATATTGTGGCGCATGCTGACGATCCCGAGTGGGCGCAATGGGTGGAGTTGGCCCGGCTGGCGAGTCCGGTCTATTCCGTCACGCCCGACGATCCGCCGTTCTTCATCGCACACGGGACGGCCGACACGCGCTGTCCGCCCAGTCAGAGCCAAGAACTGTACGGCCGGCTCACCGCGGCCGGCGTGCAGGTCACATTGAGCCTGGTCGCCGGGGCCGAGCACGGGCAACTGCCGGCGGCTGAAGACGTCAAAGTGGTGGACTTCTTCCGCGCGACACTGGGCGAAGCGGCGGGCGAGCAGAAGCAATATCAACTCTGACGGCGAAACCGGCGCGCCAAACCCATCTCGATTGCGGCCGCGTGGTCTGCTACGCGCTCACCAGCTCCTCGAGCGGTTCGGAAACCTCAGGCGGCACCGCCTTGCTGAGCAGGTCAACGAACGTCTCGAGTGCGCCGCGCACGCGCTCGGTGACCCACTCCTGCGTCACCTGCGAAACCAGCCCGACGCTGCGCGAATGAGCCGGGTCGCAGCCCGGCACGAAACTTTCGCAGCGCAGCTCCAGTTCGCCCACACCCATGGCACGCAGGATCATCAGCAGATACGCGTTCTCTGACAGCTCAAATTTGAACGAGCGCCGCCCGGGCTCGCGCATCGGCACGGACAGCCGAAACCCGTTGTCGGCCAGGAACTGCCGATATTCCTCGAAAACGGGCACAAAATGGGTGTTGAGGGCTTCATCAAAGCGGCTGATCCACTGGGATTGGGCCTGAGTGAGCTTGTCAAGAAACGTCTGCTTCCAGTTGTCCATTTGAAGTCCTCCGCCACTGAGCAGCCGGTGCGGCGAATCACACCCTGCCGGCTCAAATACGGCCGCTGGTCCGATCTCGACCCCCCAATACTCAGTTTACGAAATGTTCCCGTGCGGCGCGAAAAACGGTAACCTGTAAGCTCGGAGGCCGGGCCGGATCGACTCGCGGCCCTTGCGCCGCCGCCGCCCGCCTGGAGAGCACGCATGGCTCGCATCACGCGCGTATATACTCGGACCGGAGACGATGGCACGACCGGCCTGGGCAGCGGCCGGCGCGTCCCGAAAAACGCGCTGCGCATCGAAGCTTACGGGACGATTGATGAACTCAACGCGCATATCGGAACGGTGCTGGCGGCCGGGCCGGTGCCGGAGCTGGTCGAACCGTTGCGGCGGATTCAAAATGAGCTGTTCCACCTGGGAGCGGATTTGAGCATTCCCGAGGCGGATAAGCCGAAGCACCCCAGCCCGCGGCTCAGTGCGCAGCACGTAACCGCGCTTGAAAATTGCCTTAGTTCTCTGAACCAGGACCTGCCGGCGTTGAAGAATTTCGTGTTGCCGGGCGGCACGCCGGTGGCCGCGTTTCTGCACGTGGCGCGGACGGTCTGCCGGCGTGCGGAGCGGATCGTTGTTGCGCTCGCGGCACAAGAACCGGTCGGAGCGGACAATGTTCCGTACTTGAATCGACTTTCGGATTTGCTGTTTGTCATGGCCCGGTTCCACAATCAGAAATGCGGCGTGAGCGATCCGATTTGGAATAGTAGAACGTAGCGGCAGGGTGCCCGACGGGAGCTCAGCATGGCCTTTTCTTACGTAGTCTTGGGCGCCGGGCGTCAGGGTGTGGCCCTGGCTTACGATTTGGCAAAAAACTGCGAAGCCGGGCGCGTCCGGCTGGCCGACGTCAGTCCTGCTCAAGTTGACAGTGCGCTGGCACGTCTGCGGCCGCTTCTTCCGGCGATGGCCACCCAATTCGAGGCAGTAATTTGTGACGTGAGCAGGCCTGTGGA
Organism: Phycisphaerae bacterium; assembly: GCA_018056925.1. Classification (GTDB taxonomy): domain Bacteria; phylum Planctomycetota; class Phycisphaerae; order UBA1845; family Fen-1342; genus JAAYXS01. The sequence continues at coordinate 2,398 of JAGPEO010000182.1, read as the reverse complement.
AGTGGCTCACGCGCTGGCCGGCGCTGACGTGGTAATCTCGGCTGCGCCCTACCGGTTCAATGCCGAATTGACTGAGGCGGCGATTGCGGCGGGGGCGTCGTTCTGCGATCTCGGCGGTAACACGACCGTTGTGCGGCAACAGCTTGCACAGCATGCGGCCGCTGAGGCCCGCGGCGTGAGCGTGGTCCCGGACTGCGGGTTGGCGCCCGGGTTGGCGAACATACTTGCGGCGCACGGCGTGAGTCAGATGGACGCGCCGCGCGACGTACACGTACGCTGCGGCGGCCTGCCGCAGCAGCCCGTCGGCCCGCTGGGCTACAAGCTGGTGTTCAACTTCGATGGCCTGGTCAACGAGTACAGTGGCTTTGGCGAATTTCTGCGCGACGGCCGGCGCGCTGCGGTGCCGGCGCTGACCGAACTTGAGGAGATCGAGTTTGCGCCGCCGCTCGGAAAGTGCGAAGCCGCGGTGACGTCGGGCGGGACGAGCACGTGCGCCGCCAGCTTCGCCGGCCGGCTACGCACTTACGATTACAAGACCGTGCGCTATCCCGGGCACTTTGCGGTCGTGCGGGCCATGTTTGAGTTAGGATTGTTCGACGAGCGTGTGACTCTGGCGGATGGGCAAGTGATCGCGCCCAAGCCACTGCTGCGCCAGCTCATGGAAGACCGGCTGCGCTTTCCTGAAGTTCGCGACCTGGTCGTGCTGCGCTGCACGGTCAGCGGCACGCATCGCGGCGCGCCACGGACGCTGCAATTCGACCTGTTTGACCGGCACGACGAACAGACCGGCTTCACCGCCATGGAACGCACGACCGCTTTTCCCGCGAGCCTCGTGGCCTACATGCAGGCCCGGCGGCTGATCGCGCCCGGAGCGCGCCCGCTGGAACTCTGCCTGCCGACCGAGCAGTACATGGCCGAATTGGCTGAACACGATATCCACGTGGTTGTGCAGGACATTGCGGGCTGAAAAACAGGCTTCACCTCTGAGCGCAGGCGGCCGATAACACTAGCGGAAATCAATGCGCTCAGTGACTGGCATACAGCCGCGCAGCTTTTACTTCGGTGTGTACTGCGATGTTTCGAGTTGGGGTGGCGGTCTCACTTCTGCGCGCTCGTTGGCTGAAGCGTTGCAACAGGCCGGACACAGCACGCTCGTGCTGGGTGTGAATAGCGAGTCGGGAAAACCCGAGGGGCCGCCCAAGCCGCAGGCCGAGGCTTTGAACGTGCCGCTGCGAGTGCCGCGACGGCTGTGGCGATTCAAACAATGGCTTGTGCCTGGGGCGCTGGCGCGCGCCTTGGCCGAGCTGCCGCCGCCGCAGACGGCGTTTGTCGCCGTCAGTCCTTTCTGGGTCATTGCAGCGAAGCGCGCCTGGCCGGAAGTGCCGGTGTACTTTCTTTACCCGTGCTTGCTCGCGAATTGCCTGCCTTTTGGCTGGCCTCAGCGGCGGGCGCCGAACCTGTGGGCGCGTGTGCATTTTAAGGCGATTTGCCGGGTGGAACGCCGGGCTTTTCAGCTCGCAGACGCTACGTTCGTACCAACCGACGCGGCTCTTGAGGAACTCCGCGCCTATTCACCCCGGCTGGCCGGGCGACTAAAGCGGGTTAGTTACGGAGTGCGCCGCGTACAAGTGGCACAGAAGGAGCGTGCCCGAACGCGGCAGGCGAACGGTGTGACCAGTGACGAGTTTCTAATTGTTGCGAGCGGCACTTGCGATCGTAACAAAGGCTTCGAGCTGGCGATCCGCGCGCTGGTCCGCACTCCGCGACACGTGCATCTGGCCATCATTGGCGACGGCCCTGAGCGCGATAATCTGGCTCGCCTGGCGCGAGAGCTGGGTTTGGCCAAGCGCGTTCATCTTCCCGGCGTGCAGCGCTCGGTCACGCCCTGGTACGCTGCGGCGGATTGCGTGGTCTCGACGAGTTTCTACGAGTCGTTGGGATATACGCTTTTGGAAGGGATGGCGGCAGGCCGGCCGGTCCTCGTGCCGGAGCACGACCCGCCGCGCGTGTATTCGGGCTTGGCGAAGCCAGTGAGGCATGTGGGGTCGGGGCGGTGCTACGTGCGCGACGCGGGGCGGCTGGGCGAAGAGTTGAACGCGCTGGCGCGGGATCCAGAGGCGTGCGCCATCATGGGGGAGCGCGGCCGAAACTACGTGGCCGAGCACTGCACTTGGGATGAATGTCTGGCTTTTCTGACCGGTTCCACGGCCGCTCGGGCTGCGGAGGCGAGCAGTCGGCCGAACTCCCACTTGGGCCGCGGCCACGGCCGGTACATCAGCGAAGCGGCGCCGAAGCGGGTCGCGTCGGCGAATTCCCTGCGACGGTAGCATTCATCCCGCAGTTGAGCCAGGCACGCGGCCATCCCGCGCCGCCAGGCGGGGCGGCAATCCGGTCTGAC
>JAGPEO010000181.1 GCA_018056925.1 Phycisphaerae bacterium | reverse complement strand
CGGCTACCAGGCCGCCAATACGCTGGGCCGCAAACTCGAACAAGGAGCCGAACGCATCCGGCTTTTCCAAGAGGAGTACGCGGTGCGCGCCGAAGTGCGGCAGATTCACGGCTTCAGCGGTCATGCCGACCAGACTGAATTGTTGCGGCTGCTCACACCGCGCGCCAGCGAAACGCGCGCCTTGTACCTGGTGCACGGCGAACCGGACCAGGCCCAGGAGTTGGCCGATAGACTCCGTGCGGTGGGTTTCCGTAAAGTGGTAGTGGCCGAGCGCGACCGGCGCTACAGCCTGTAAGATTTGCCGGTGTCGGCCCGCGGTTTTTGGGGCCCGAAAACTTCGGGCCGGCGCAACAGCGAACAGAGCCCTGGTTACGCCCATGAAAAGAACAGCCAAACGAAGGCTCGCCGGGCTGGCCGTGGTAGCTGCAATAGTGGCGGTGTCCGCAGTTGTCATCGTACCGGAACTATGGCGAGCCGCGGCTGAACGGCACCTCATGCACTTGCTCACCTCAACTGACGAAGAGGCGCGCAAACAAGGGGCTTGGCAGGCTGTGACCCGCTCGCCCGGCCCGGCGACTGACTTCATGTGTGCCGCGCTATCGCAGGGTCGCGAGCCCAGCCCCGGTGTGCGCGAGAGTTACGTCTACGCCCTGGGCCGAATGCGTCTGCAAAGCGCTCTGCCGCTGCTTCTTCGCCTAGCCCGCGCGGATGAGAGCGGATATGTGCGTCAGGCCGCCTGGATCGCCGCTGCGCGCGTCGACTTCGAGCAGTTTCGAGCGGCCGCACGTGAAGTGGAGAATTGCGCCGACACCTGGGATCGCATCGGCATAGCGACCGCTTTAATGGAGGCGGACGACTTTTCGCAATTAGACCTGCTATTCGACGTGGCCGCCAGCGGCGACGACTTCCAGCGCAATGTCGCTGCGGCAGCCTTGCGCCGCTATCTGCGCCCGCTATTGCAGGCCGCCGGCCGCTGGCCGGTGAACGCCGAGATCTCTGTCGACGGCGCCTGGAGCCCAGCCTTCATTGCCGAAGTCCGCGGCCGCGCCGCATCGCTGAACCTGCCGCAAATCGCAGCTCATTCACGGCCCGAGCAGCAGGGTACCGAAACTTTGCGGCGAATGATCCGCCGGATTTATGGCGCACGAGAGCGCGTGGTGCGCGCACTGTATTCGATCGAGGTGCAATAGGCGCCGCCACTCCTCGCCGCCCCCAAGGCGAGACCTCATAGCCGAACGCTGCCGGCTCTTCTCATACCATCGCCGCCGCGGGCTCCGGCACGGGTTGGCCCAGATAGCGCTTGGCCGTCTGCGGCGGAAGGTCGAAGACCCGCCCCTCACTCAGCGATCGCACCAGCTTCACGTACTCCGCATGCGCCCACACCAGCGGCATGGCCGAGCCCGACGGCCGGCCGAAGTATAGCCCGCGCTCCGGGAGATCGGGGCTGTCCCAGATTTGCTCAGGGATCATGCCGCCTTCGTTGGCGAAGGCCACCATCGCCCCGCACAGCCGCCGCGCCTCGTCCGGGCGACCGGCCGCCAGCTCGTAGTGGGCGCGCTCGCCGGTCAGCACCGGCCAGGCCCGGCCCACGCCGTTGCCATCGAACGGCCGGCCGTCGTCGTATTCGCCGTAGAAGTCGCCGTTGTAGCGCCGCCAGCACGGCCCGTACGGCGTCTCGACCTTCAGCAGCGCGTCGATGACCTTGATGGTGTTGAGGATGCGCGGATCGTGCGGCTGGCGGAGCCCGAAGCGCACCAGCGCTAGCGCATCGGGACTGACGACGCTGCTGGCGACCGCGTCAACGGAACTCAGCGGGTGCTCCTTGTGCGCAGAGGGGCCGCGATCGGGGTGGTATTGTGCCGGCGCGATCCGCATGTAGTAGCCGTCCACGCCGACGCGCCGCGCCAGCTCCGTCGCTTCAACGTAACACCAGTCTTCGATCTGCGCGTTCCAGGCGTCGGCTGTGCTCCGCCAGCGCCCCGCCAGGTCCCGCTCGCCGGCCATATCCGCCCAGTCCGCGGCCGCGAGCAAGGCGGCGATTTCCGTGGCGATTGTGAACGGCGCGAATCCAGCATTGTTCTCCCAGCGATCCTGCTGCGTGATGGGGCCGTTGTGCATGATGTAGTTGGCCGCCTGTCGCACCATGGCCCAGAAGCGCTCACGCTGCGATTCCTCGAGAAACTTGTGCCGCCACGCCATGTCGGCCAGCAGTATTGGCAGGGCCGCCTCGTCCATCTGGATGCCGTCCCAGTACGGCCGCCCATCGCACCACATGCACTGCGGCCAGTGCCCATCAGCCTCCTGCGTACCCTCCAGGTAACGCAGGCTGCGGCGCACGTCATCCCCTGCGCCGAGGGCCAACAACCCGCTCGCGCCCATCACCAGGTCGCGCGGCCAGGCCAGGTGATACCCGCCCAGGTCGTTGGTGGCGGTCCGCGCGGCGCCCCAGGGGACCGACAGACTCGCAATGATCCCGCCCGGAAACGCCAGCGCCTCGTGTGCACGCACGACCGCCGCACTGATCCGCCATAGATTGGCGTGCTGTGCGGGCGGCGCGACAATTTCGACCCCGCCGAGCCATTCCTCCCACCCCTGGATGTAAGCCTGAGCCGCCTCTTCGAAGCCGTCGGCCAGGCTCTGACGTGCGCGGAACGCGGCGGCCGCGGTATTTATGCCGAAGCCGACCGCTAGCAGGAACTCGCCCTGGCACGCCTGCAAGTCCACTTCGCCAATCAGGGCCACGTTGCCGTCTTCGGCGCGGCCGTAGGTCCACTGCATTTGGAAGTGGCGCGACACATCCTGCCAGCCATCGGAGACGCCGACGTAGCCGGCGGAGCGCTTGAGCCAGCCGGCGTTGCACGCCAGGGCAAGGCCGAGCGCGTCGCGCTGCGCAAGCAGCAGCGGCGTGCCCTTGTAGTCATCGACCCAGGCGGTGTTTCCATAGCCTTCATTGCCCAGATGCGGCGCGAGCAGGACGTAAACGTGATAATCGGCCAGCGTGCCCTGCAGCGGAGTGAACCGGGTCCATTGCAGAATGACGTCGCGGCGTGGGTCCGCGATGACGCGCTTTTCCATCCGGTAACGCCCGTGATTGCAGGTGTTGACCAGGCGGTAAGCGGGCACATCCGGCACAAGTCGCGAGATTTCGTGTCGGCAGTGTCGCTTTTCCTCGGAGAAGAACCCGCGGCCGTCCGTCACGAGCAGGCCCATGTCGCGCGTACAGGTCTGATCCAGGCGGGGATAATAAATGCCGTCGAAGATGCCATGGCCCAGCGTAAACCAGCAATGATTCGCGCCTGACAGCGCTGCGCCCACGCCCGTCTTGGCACTGGAAGTCCAGGTGGGCACGATTCCCGGCCGGCCGGGAGCAAGCGACAAGCCAGAGTTCATAATCTGTTTCCTCTCGTAAGAGCGGCGGGCCCGTGATGCTGCAACAGGCTCCCGCCATCTTTGGATTATTGCGGCCATGGGTGGTTTGTCAGAAATGCGGTATCATGTCGGATGTCGTGCGCGTAAAGCACAAAATCCAGTGAGGCACGGCACGCGCGTTACGCAGCACGAGTAGCGGTCCTTTTCTATGAGAAGCATCCGGAGGCCAACGTGAACGCGCAGCGCACAATGAGCATTTCGCCGGTCTGGCTGCTGGTGGCGATCTTTACTTTCGCCGCTGGCTTCTTCGTTCTCATCCGGCTGGCGGTCGTCATGGAGCGTGAAAAGCCGCCTGTTCCGCAGCGCGTCATCGGGGCGGATGGGGAAGTACTGTTCACAGGCGACGATATTCAGACTGGACAGCACGTATTTCAGAAATACGGCCTGATGCAGTACGGAACGCTCTTTGGCCACGGGGCGTATCTTGGGCCCGATTTCACCGCTCAATACCTGCACCGTGCTGGGCAAACAATGCTCGACTTCTATGGCCAACAGCACGTCAAGCCCGGCGAGGCCGAGCAGCGGGTGCGTTCCGACCTGAAGGCGAACCGTTACGATGACGCGACGGGAACGCTACAGTTCAATGCCGCCCAGGCCGCGGCCTTCGCCGAGGCAAAGGAGTTCTACAAGGAATGGTTCAGTGGGCAGTCGACGCAGGCGAAGCTGAGACCTCCCCGCATATCCGACCCGGGTGAGTTACACAACCTCACTGCTTACTTTGCGTGGGCGGCGTGGGTGTCAGCCGCACAACGTCCGGGAAGCCCCTACTCGTACACAAACAACTGGCCGCCGGAGCCGTTGGCCGACAATTACCCGACGGCCGAAGCCCTGCTGTGGAGCGTGTTGAGCTTGATCGCGCTGCTGGGCGGCGTGGGACTGATCATGTATCTATTCGGGCGCTACAACCTGCTGGGCTGGCATCGCCGCGACGAGGAGGAGCCCGGCCGGCAACTGGAGTTTCGCCCGCCGGAAGAGGTGCGGCTGACGCCGTCGCAACGGGCCACGGCATGGTATTTTTTGGTCGTTGCGGGACTGTTTCTGTTTCAGGGGTTATTGGGCGGGCTTAACGCGCATTACCACGTCGAGCCGGAGGGTTTCTACGGCTTCGATATTGGGCGCGTGCTGCCTTACAACCTGTCACGAATGTGGCACGTGCAACTGGCGCTGTTCTTTGTGGCTTCGGCGTTTCTGGCGATGGGAATTTTCATTGCGCCGCTGATCGCGCGGAGCGAGCCTAAGCACCAGGACAAGCTGTCGATTGCGCTATTCGGCGCGCTGGTGTTCGTCGTACTGGGCAGCCTGCTGGGCGAAGGGGCCGCCATCTGGAATTGGCTGGGGTTGGACGGGCCGTGGTTCTGGATCGGCATTCAGGGCTGGGAGTACTTGGATCTGGGGCGGATCTGGCAGATTCTGCTGGTCGTCGGCATGACGCTGTGGCTGGTAATTCTGGTCCGCGGCATCTGGCGCCGGCTGCGCGGCGAGCACCCCGGTAATATGCCGTGGCTGTTCCTTTATAGTGCGATTGCTATTCCACTGTTCTACGCGGCCGGGCTCATGTTCGGGAAGGCTTCTGAATATGTGACGGTCGACTACTGGCGCTTCTGGGTCGTACACCTGTGGGTCGAGGACTTCCTCGAGCTCTTCACGACCATCATGGTGGCGTACATTTTCGTGCTGCTGGGCGTAGTCCGCACGACGACGGCCACGCGGGTTATTTACCTGGACGTGATTCTGTACTCCGTTGGCGGCGTCATTGGCACGATGCACCACCTGTATTTCAGCGGCACGCCCGCGGTACACATGGCGTTGGGGGCCTTCTTCTCGGCCATGGAGGTAATCCCGCTGGTATTGCTCACATATGAGGCGTGGCGTTTCATGCGCCTGGGCGGCGTGAAGGGCGAACTATCAACCCTCGGCGCGTCACCGCAAATATTCCCGCACAAGTGGGCGGTCATGTTCCTGATTGCGGTCGGCTTCTGGAATTTCATCGGGGCCGGCGTGTTCGGGTTCCTGATCAATCTGCCGTTTGTCAGCTATTACCAGATCGGCACGGCTTTTACGCCCAATCATGGGCACGGCGCGCTGATGGGCGTCTACGGCATGTTGGCAATGGGCTTCTTCATGTTCGTGGCGCGTTACTTCATCCCGCCGGACCGTGGCAGCAACATCGCCATGGCGACCTCGTTCTGGGGCCTCAACATCGGGCTGGCGCTGATGCTGTTCGTCAACCTGATCCCGATGGGAATCGTGCAGCTCTTCGATTCCGCGCGCAACGGGTACTGGCATGCGCGTGACCTGGCGTTCTTCGAGCAGCCGGCGGTGCGCGTGATCGAATGGCTGCGCGTTCCGGGCGACGTGATCTTCATAGTTTTCGGCATCCTGCCGGTGGTGTACCTGGCGATCCGCATGTTCCGTGGCCGCAACCGTTACGGCGAGCTGCCGCCCGAGACGGAGGCGGAGTCGTTTGTCCTGGCGTATGAGCGGTGATTGAAGCTCGCCCGGCACGGTTCCGTATCGCGCAAAGGTTGCGGGGAGATGCGGGTTCGCTCGGGGCGCGGCGGCGCACATAGCAATCTGCCGGGCACCAGGCAGGCCGGGGGGCCTTCCAGGCCGGCGAAACGTCGGCCAACGGACGTGTAAACCGCGACCGGCTACCGTGCCGGCCCGGCGGACGCTTACGCCGCGCAAGTTCCGAGAACAACTGCCGTCAGCCCTGCCGGCTCAGCGTCCATGCTGGTCACCGGGCCAGGCCCGAAGAACCGCGCGGCGCGCTACCCCCGCGGCGCGACCCGCAGGCGAGGCCGCCCAAGCCAAACTTAAAGATGTTATTTAACTTCTGCCGACATGGTCCCGATACAAAAACCATTAACCCCTCCCGAATTGAGGGCAACGCAATCAGCAGGCACATGGAGAGAACTATGCCGACAACCAGAAGCTATTACAAGTCGAGCACGCCCCACATGGGCTGCCGGCGCACCTGCCGAACGGGCACCCGCAAGGTGACCACGTTCACCAAGAACTCCCCCGCCTTCAAGAACGTTCGCGATGAGTGCCAGTGGCGCATGGGCTCCTACCGTACCGTCTGGTCGCAGTTTACAGGCGCCGGCCAGCGCACGCCCTTCTCCCCCACCAACGCGAACAGATGGCTGCGCTACGTAAACAGCGGCTATCGCGTCTATAAGTGGACGCCAAAAGACTTCTATCGCTACTTCGGCCAGCAGTGGCAACAGCAAACCCCGGCCAGTTGCTTCCGCTGGATGCGACGAAAGTACGGCGCGTGCATCAAGGACATCACGCGCGGCGCCGGGAACTGCTGGCTGGTCGCCACCAGCCCGAGCGTCACCGGCTATCCGTTCCAGAGCTATCGCTGGAAGTAGTTACGCGAAATCCGGCCGCCCGCCAGGCGGGCGGCCTTCCAGGACCTTGCCTGCTGCACTGCACGAATATGCGGCCCGTCGCGCGAAGCGACGGGCCGCTTTCGTTGCACCAAGCCAGTCCCGGAGCGGCGCCGGCGTGTAGCGCAAAGTCAGCGGCCGGCGTATTCCACCAGCAGCTCGGGATGCAGCACGTGCTGGCCGAAGATGTTCTCGAAATCAACCGCCAGCCGTAGCGGCCCCGCTTTCAGCTTGCGCGGCAGCGGAACTTGGAGGGTCCCCTTCTTGAGGTCCGGCCGGCACGTGACCAACTTCTCGTTCACGCGCACCCGCAAGGAATCCAGAGCAATCTTTACCGCATCGTGGCCCCATCCACCGCGCCGGCTCAGGCCGTCGTCCAGCTTCAGCGTAACGGCTTTTCCGGTGCACGGTTGGCCGGGCGGCGGGTCCACCAGGTGGACGCGCGGCAGGCCGGCGTGCGCCCAGCGCGCCAGGCCGAGGAAGTAGCCGTATGCCTCACGCCGGTTGTATACCGGGTCGCGCAGGCGATCCTCCTCCTCGGGGTTGCTGTGAAAGGAGGCCTCAACCAGCACCGCCGGCACGCGCGCTTCGCGGAGCACCAGCAGGCCGGTCTTGAACAACACGCGATCGCTCAACATGGCGCAGGGCAGGTGCTGAGTCAGCCGCAAGGCGTCATTAATGCCGCTCAAGAGGAAGCGTGCGGCACAGCGACTGGCGGGGCTGTCGTCGGGCCCGCCATGGTAGAAGACGGTCGTGTAGTTGGCGTCGGGCGCGTCGTCGCCGTTGTGATGAATTGACACGAACAGGTCTGCCTTGAGCCGGTTCGCAAGCTCAATACGCTTCCGGTTGTCGACCGCGATGTCGGGATCGAGGTAAACGTCGTCCTCGCGCGTCATCACTACCTGTGCCCCCACTTCGGTCAGGAATTCGCGCAGGAACT
>JAGPEO010000180.1 GCA_018056925.1 Phycisphaerae bacterium | reverse complement strand
TTCAAGTCACGTTTTGCCGGCCAGCCCTACGACGGCGAGATCGCATTCATGGACCAGCAGATCGGGCGCGTGATCGACAAGGTTCGCGCGCTGGGGCTGCTGGAGAAAACGCTCGTGGTAATCGTGGGCGACCATGGAGAGGGCCTGGGCGACCACGGGGAGAGCAGTCACAGCCTGCTGATTTACGCGGAATCAATGAACGTGCCGCTGCTCTTCCACGCCCCGGGGTTAATCCCCGCCGGCAAGGTGGTAGCGGATCGGGTGGTCGCAGTTGTTGACCTCATGCCGACCATCCTGGACCTCCTGGGGCTGCCAATAACCGAGTGTGACGGTGTTAGCCTGCGGCTGGCAAGCAACTCCGACCGGGCCGTTTACATGGAGACGCTGGCTCCGCAGTTGAACCACGGCTGGAGCCCGTTGTTCGGCCTGCGGCGATACTGGGACAAGTACATCGAGGCCCCGCAGCCGGAGTACTACGATCTTCAGACCGATTGGCGCGAAATGACCAACCGCTGGGGCGAAGACTCGCGCGGCACAATGCTGGCGGAGCGGCTTGCGGCGCTCAAGAGCGCGCTGGACTCGGGCGCCAGCGGAGCAGCAACCCTGGAACTGGATACCGCGGCGCGGCGGAAGCTCGAATCGCTGGGCTACATCGGGAGTTCACCCGGCACGACCGCTGAAGGCCCATTGCCGGATCCGAAGTACATGATCGCGCAATCGGACCAACAGATGCAGCGGGTGAGTGCCCTTCTCGCGAGCGGCCGGGCTACTGAAGCGATTCCCCAAATTCGGCAACTCCTATCAATAATGCCGGGCGACGCCAGTGTTTGGTCGTTGCTGGCCGTCGCGCACGCCCAGGCCGGGCAATTGGACGAGGCGATCGAAAGTCGCCTGCGGCTGCTGGACCTGCAGCCGAGCGATGCCCAGAACTGGGTGGCGCTGGCGACGCTGCAATACGCCAAGGGCGACGTCGCGGGCTTCGAAGTCAGCCTGGCCGAAGCCGAACGGCTCGAGCCGGAGTTGGGGTCGATCTACATGGTTCGCGCCAGGCGGGCCAAGCAAGAGGGCCGGCTGGAAGAGGCGCTGGCCCTGTGCGAAGAGGCGCTGCGCCGCGATCCGACGCGCTATGCGCTCGATTCGTTGTCGGTGCAGGTCGAGCTTTACCGCTTGCTGGGGAGGCCGGCTGAGGCCGAGGCCGCCGGGCAGCGTGCTCGTCAACTCGGGGCTCCGTAGCAGGCGCAGGCGTCACAGGGAAAAGCGCTGCGACCCCTACGGCTCTGGAGCGGGTATCTCGTAGGTGTAAGCTACTTCGCCGCTGGGTCCCTCGCCGGGCAAGTACGACCGAATATAGTCGACGCGGACGCGGCTCGGCCCGACAGTGACACGCAGATGGCCGGCGTTGTTTACCACGTCGCCATACTGGTAAGGAAACAGGCCGGCGGTATATAAGGCGTCTGAAGCCGAGGGTGTTTCCTGGTAGACGATGCCGTCGAGTTGCTGCCTCACGAAAACGTGATCGTGGCCGCGAAATACTATGGTCACGCCGTTGTCGATCAGCACCCGATGGATGGGGTCACCCCACCCCAGGCGCCGGCGGTCGAAAGCGTAAACGCCACTCGGGTCCTCGCCACCCCATTCAAACGAGCCGAAACCGCCCAGGACGTGTCTGACGGCCTCGATTCCGCCGCGGCCGTATATGGTAACCCCGCCGACCAACTGGTGAATGAAGATGAACTTGAAGCGTGCCTCGCTCGCCGCCAGTACGTTGCGGAGCCAATTATACTGGGTGTAGCCAAGGGTCCAGTCCCAGTTGTTGCCGCTGCTAGGGAACCCGCCGCCCCCGTGCGGACTGCGGTTGGTGTACCAGAACGGGTCGAGGACGACGAAAAGCGCGTCACCCCATTCGAAAGCGTAGTAATCTTCGCGCAGGCCTACCCACGGCAGAACGTCCTCGTTGCCGGTATAGAAGTCGTCCGGCGCGGGGTTGGGATAAAGAAGTTTGCGGGCGTTAGTGGCCCAAATCGCTACGTTGTCGTCCGCTGCGGTCAGGCGCCAGCCCTGCTCGCCTTCGTGGTTGCCCAGCACCAGAAAGAGCGGCGCCGAGCGGCACACCGGGTGCAGATACGGGCGCTGCGCCAGCAGGCGTGTAACGCTGTCCTCGAAATCCACTACGTCGCCGGCCGTGTAGTCTTCCGCAAACAGGGTGTCTCCCAAGTCGATGTGAAAATCGGGGTCGTCCAGGGCCACGTTTCTGAGCGTCTCAGCATACAGCGCTTCGTTCGTACCCTGGCGGACATCTTCCCAGAGGTGGGAATCGCTCGTTACCGTGAACCGGAATGAGCTGCCCGGCGGACGCTGCGTGTGGAAGTGGCCCAAGGGGCCGGCTTCGAATTTCGAGGCATCGGGCGTTCGAAACCTGAGGCGGTAATAGTAAGTAGTATTGGGCGCAAGCCCGTCCACAACAATCTCGATCGGAGTGCCCCCGGGGTATAAGGCGGTCGGCGTGCGCCCGGCCAATCGGTCGGGCCGCAATCCGTATTCGACGAAGGCTTCGAGCGTCAAAAGCGACATCGCGTTGATAGTGATGGAGTGGTCGGTGGGCCGGCCGAGCAGCTCCGGGGCCACGAAGGTTGCGCGGACTGTCCGATACAATTCCAGAACCGGGGCGACGACACCGGCAAGGGTTTTGTTGTAGTCCTTAACTGCCAGGAAATTGGCGCCGTCGGCAGTAGTATTCTCAATCACGAGCCCCAGCGTTTTTCCAGTTGTCTTGCCCCAGTTAGGACGCGTTATGATGGCATTGATGATGGGGGCCAGGTCGGGCGTATAACGCCACAAAGGCGTCTGGCGGCTGCCCGACTCCAACGGCCAGTTCTCCTCGTGCTGCCATTCCACCTCAGCCGCGGTTTTGGGCCAGCGTGAGGGCCGCTGGTACGTGAAGCTGGAAACACCGTCGGCGTCGATACCTACTATGCGCAGGTTAACCTCGGATTGGACATAGCCGTACTCGGTGCCCGGGAGGGCGAGGCGCGCGTAGACGAAGGTTTCGCCCTGGTTGACGTCGGGCACTACGAACCGAAGGCCGATATCGTAAATCTGCGCGGCGTTGCGGCCCATGTAGTTGAGGTTCGTCCCCAGATAGCCTCCTGGACTCCAGCTAAAGCGACCAACCTCGGTTCCGTCGTCAGAATCGGAGATGATGCGGTAACTGAGAAATTCGGGCGGAAGAGCGTCGCCCGGACCCGCGGACGCCTGCGGCGCTACAGGCCACATTAAGACGAAGCAAATCCAAGAAGTCCAAAGAAAGGAGGCCACGATTTGCCCTCCAGCACTGTCCCGAGGCGAAGCGCTTCTGCCCCGCCCCGCCCAGTGAAAATTTGAGAATAACGCGACGTTCTGCGTAAGGAAATATACACCCAGAAAGTGCGCAAGGCAAAGGCCGCCTACAATTATTGGCCTGGGGGCGCGCGGAGATTTCCAAAATGCACACGTACTGTGACGATCGTGGCCGGTCACTCATGGCGATTTACGACCACCTGTCCGACCTTCCGGGGCAGATCAACGTCTCCCTGATGTACGCCGGGGCCGTTAAGGCTTGGCACCGGCATCGGTTACAGGACGATCATTGGGTGGTGACGAGCGGCTGCTTGAAAATCGGCTTGTTTAATACCGAGGCCGACGTTCTAACCGCCGAGCTTCGGTTGGCCGGCCCGGGTCCGAACCTCGATCAGGAAGTGCGGCTCGAAATTCCGCCGAATGCGGGGCGTGCCGTTTACCTGGGGGAGCATCGGCCGGGAGTGCTGCGGATTCCGGCGCGGCTTTGGCATGGGGGAGTGGCGGTGGGAGGGCGCGACGCCTTACTCATGTACTACGTGACGCGCAAATACGATCCGACTAATCCGGATGAAGAGCGCGCCGCTTGGGATAGATTCGAATTCAACTGGAATGTCGAGTACAAATAAGGTCCGGTAGCTTCCCGTGTGACAGAGGCCACGGTTTTCCGGCTGCGTAGGCGAGCCGGGGACAGCAGATACATTCTATTCTGGGGGCAAGCCTAGTTCCGGTGGCGCGAATGTACTGAATAGCGGGGATAACATGGAATTTCACCGGTCCCCACGCGGGCGGCTATCTCGCTTAAGTTCTGACGTCGTAAGACGTTAGCGCGTGTCGCGTGGCCGGCCAGTTGCAAAAGCCGGACGTGGCGGAATACTCCCAATGGTTCGAGCCGAAGCTGTTCGTTAAGTCCACAGACATCCGGGCCGCATGGCATGCGAGTAAGCACTGTTCGCCAATGGCCTGGTGAAAGCGGCCAGTTGGCAGCGGCGGCGCACGCCGCTGGCGGAAGTTGCCGTTCCGCTTTGAGTGTGTTCCTCGGTTCAAGTGCGCTTCAATGTTGTTTTTCGAAGCCGCGTGAGGCGGAGCTTCGTTACAAATGTGGAATCGGGAATCTGCAGGCGGAGACGATGCAACAGCAGCGCGAATCGAGGTTCTCAGTCGCCGACGAGGTTGTGGGCAGGGCTGAGCGCGCTTGCCGGCGCAGCTTGTGGTGCGCCCGACGCAGGTTCAACGGGTTCCTCGCACAGGGAGGGATGAAGCGCGACGTACAGGCCGGGTGGCGCGCGGTATCAAGACTGGCTAAGCCTTGGACCATCGGGCCATCGGCGTCCGGTGGTCTATTATTTCGGGTGGTGCGAATATGAGAGTATCCGAAGTGCCGAACGTCGCCCGACGACCCTCTCGGCAATTAACCTCAATTAATACACAGACGCCGCAACGAGCGGCAAATTTGGATGCGGCGGCAGCGCTGCCGGTTAGTGTCCCAAGTTGTCACAATTGTGGTGCTCCTGCCAGTGTTCACGTGCTGAGTCGCTACGAGCGGGGAAATCCGGTAATCCGGCGCCTGTGCCTGGGATGCAGTGAACAAGAGGGCGAGCGCATTTTGGCGCGAGCGTTGGCCTCGGCGCGTTTCAGACCTTCGGTGGTCGTCGCGACGATCGGAGTGGCGCTGGGTTTGATTGCTGTCCTGGCAGATGATTTCACCTGGAGTGTGCATGCCGGCTTCGGCTGGCGACAGTGGGGCGGGGCGGCGTTGGCCAGCGTGTTTGTCTTCCTGGGCGCGCTGGTCGGCGTGGATTTTTTACTTTTGGCCGGCGTATTCTTGTTCGCCGGCTGTGTTAGCGCGGACTGGCTCGGTCTGTCACGCGTCCCAGGCTTCGGTTGGAAGCAGCAGCTTTTGTTGATGGCCGGCGCTGCCGTCGTGGGCGCCGCTCTGTGCGGGCGGCTGACAGGCCTGTTGCGCTGGTTGCGAAATTCTGGGCCCGGGTCTAGCAAGTGATACGCCAAATCCAGTTGAGCGCTTCCGCGCCCCCGACAACCGCGAAGGAAACGCCCGTGTTGGCGGCGATCATCTTGGCTGGCGCGCACGTGTGGGACGCAGACTCGCTGGATGCGCTATGCCCGCGTCTACTATGGCCTATTGGCAACACCCCTTTGGCGGTCCACCAATTTCGCTGGCTGGCAGAGGTCGGAATTCGCAATGTAGTAATCTGCGCCAACTCCGACACATACCTCTACCAACGCTGTTTCGGAGATGGGCAAAGCAATGGCGTGCAACTGGCTTACTATGTGGACCGTTCGCCACGCGGCCCGGCCGGCTGTTGCCATGATGCCGCCGAGATTGTCAGCGCTGAGCAATACGTGGTCCTCGAAGGCACCGTACTTCCAGGAGTCGATTTGCTGAGCCTGTTGGCGGCACAGGTGAAATCGAAGGCGGCCGCGACGGTGCTCGTGAACCGGACCCGAGGCGCCTTTTCCGCCAACGGACTGCAAGATGGAACGCCCGCCGGGGTCTACGTGTTCTCCCGCCGGGCGTTTGAACATGTGCGACGCGCGGGGTTCCAGGATATCAAGGAAATGCTGATTCCACGGCTGCGCAAGGCCGGCGAACCGGTCAACGCCTATCCCGTGGAAAGCGCTGCGCGCGTCAGCGATCTCGAATCTTACCTGGCGGTGCAGGGCTGGGCGCTTCAGAAGTACACCCATAGCGACTGGCTGCCGCAGGATTATGCCTGGCGGGACGGCCTGCTCGTGCATCGCACGGCGCGTGTGGACGAGGGCGTGCGCATAATCGGTCCGGTGATGGTCGGGCCGCATAGCCGGATCGAGGAGAGCGCCATTGTAGTGGGACCGACCGTAATTGGGCGGGGCTGCACCGTACGCGCCGGCGGTGTGGTGGGCCGCTCGGTTTTTTGGGCGCGCTGCCGGGTCGGCGTTCAGGCGAACCTGGACCGCTGCCTGGTGACAACCGGGGCGTCGATCGCAGCGAATGGCTGCCTGTACGGCGCGATATGCCGCGCACAGGGCACCGGTTGAATTTGCTACCGGAAAGAGAGCATTGGAGACGCGCTAATGAGTGACACGAACGGAAAATCGAGAGCGTTGGCCCGATCGGATCCGGTAATGGCGCCCCAGGCCGGTCTGGAGACGGACTTGTTTGAACTCGATCGCCTGGGACCGCCGGTGCGCATTGAGCCAGACGCGGCGAAAACATTTTCACCCTGGCTGCTCCTGCGCTACAAGGGCAGCATTCTGGGCGTGTTCCTGGTGCTCGGCGCATTGGCAGTGGGCGGTATCTGGAGTATGTCCCCGCCGCGGCAGCACAAGGCTACCGCCATAGTCGAAGTATCGCCGGTGATTCGCCAGCTCGTCAAAGGCGGCAGCGACATGGTGCCGCTGTATGAGAGCTTCCGCGCCAGCCAGGTGGATTACCTGACCAGTCCGGCCGTTCTCGACGGCGCGGTGCAGCGCATGAGCCAAGACGAACGCATCCGGGCCACCAACTGGTACCGGGATGTGCCCGCCTCGCCCTTTGAGCGTTTATTGGAGCGAGCCGGACTGCGGCGGCCGGTGCCAGCCGAGCAGCGCCTGGCGAGCGCGCTCAGCGCGGAAGCGCCGGATCACAAGCAGCTCGTCTACGTTTCAATGAGCACCAGCACGCCGGGCGAGGCGAAGTTGATCCTGGACGTTGTTTTGGAGGAGTACGTCAAGTTCGCGCTCCAAAGGGCATCCGACAGCGATCTGGAAATCATGGAACAACTCCGTCGCCAGATTGCCGAGCGCGCCACCGAACTGAACGAGCTTGAGAAGCAGGCCGCCAATGCGCGTCAGCAGCTCGGCACCGGCACGCCGGAAGGGCTGGTCACGCAAGGCGTATTGCGGCTGGACGAACTCGAATCGCGCATGCGCTACCTCGAAACAGATATTGCCTGGACCGAGCGCATGCTGGAATTCGCCGAGAGTTCAGAAGTAAACGAGGCCGCAGCCGCGCAAGAGGCGCTCACCACGGTCAACCACGAAGAGGATGCCACCTGGAGGAGTCTGAGGGCCGAGCTGCAGCGGCTGCGGAGTGAACAACAGGTAGCCGCGACGCAGTTTGGAAAATCGCACTGGCGAATGGTTTCGTTGGAGCAGGCCATTGCGGTGGCCGAGCAGGCGTTGCGCGAGCGCGAGCAGGAGCTGATGGCGACGGCCGCGGCGCCCACGGCCAACAGCCCGGTGCAGCTCCGTCAGAGCTTACGCGAAATGCGCATACGGATGGACGTGCTGAGCGAGCTTTTGCAGAAAGAGCGCCAGCAGTCCGACCAGGTTTCGCGCAGCGCTCTGGAACTGACGGAATTGGATGCGCGGCGCCAAAAAACCCGCGAAATGCAGCAGCAACTCGCGCAGCATCTGGAAGTGATGGAGATGAATCGCGAGGTGGCCGGCTTCATCCGTACGCTGC
>JAGPEO010000179.1 GCA_018056925.1 Phycisphaerae bacterium | reverse complement strand
CATCCCAACTAGCGCCGGTCGCGCCCAGGTCAGGCACCATCAGCTGCGCCATGCGCGCCGCGTTCGATGCCGTCGCACGCACCACCCAGCCCGCCACCGCGCCGCTAATGGAGTGGTCAGGCCCCAACGCCGTGTTGGTCGCCAGCACGTGCGCCCGCGCATGGTGCGCGTCGGGGTTGGCGGCGTGGATCGCAAATTCCGTGTCGGTGACGGCCCACGGCGCTTGAGCCTGCGCCAGTTGCCCGGTGTGGATGGATGTGTCGTTCAGTGCGTGGCTGGCAATGCCGCCGCCGCCGCCGCCGCTAACGGAAAGCCTGCCGGTGACAATTCGGCGCACCGTCTCGACAATGAAAGGTTCCAACACCTTGTAATCGCTGCTGTAGCGCTGCGGCCTCACGCGTTCACCGCCCCGATGTCAAAGGGGTCGCGCGCCTCGATTGGGCGTAACGACCAGGTGTTGTTGTGCGTGTCGTACTCGGCGCTCCCCACCAGGAACAGGGCATCGCGCGCCTGCCAGTCACCGGCTAGAAGCTGCTCGACCTGCACCCAGCGGCCAACCGGCAGTGAGCCGGGCGGCAGGCGGCCCCCGTCGCTGCGGCGCAGCGTGCCATCCTTGCGCCAGAGCAGCGGGCTGGCCTCTGCTGCTGTTTCGTAATCGATGACCAAGGCCGCCGCGGGCGTCATGGTGGCAATGATGCGTTGCCCTGACGAGTTGCCCATGCCGAGCAACTGCCGCATCTCCTCGCCGGCTGTCGTGCGTCCGTCACGGATTTTTCGCGTGCGCACGCCGGCCAGCACTGGCGCAAAAACCTGCGTCACCGGCCCGCCCACTGCCTGCACGATTTCGGCCATCTTTTGTGTGCTGTCCATCACCCCCCATGCCTTGAAAGGCATATGGGCATCCGTGCCCCGCGTCTGCCAGGCTGCACCGTCCCACAGGCGCAGGTCGCCGCGCGTGTAGGCTGCATCCGTGTCGAGCGCCAACGTGTAGTAGTTGTCCACGTGCGCCGCGCCCAGGCGCTTGACGTTCACCCAATACTGCGTGCCGTTGACCAACTGCACCGGCGTCACCATCTGCACGGAACGCCAGCCCTCCGTTTGGGCGGGAATGTTTTCCCATTCCAGGATGCCGCTGGCAATGACCGCGCCCGGCAGCCCGCTCGCGTCGTTGCGGATTTCCACCACAATATCATCCGTGGGCGATCCGTGCCGCGCAATGCTGATTGCCACCTCGCCGGCCATCCAGGGGCCGTTGACGACCTGGAACCCCTGGCTGGTCATCTGTCCGTAGGCCGTCAATGTGACGGTTGCGCCGGGAATCTCATTTGCCAACGCCGTCTCCGTCTCGATATTGTGGGCCATCTGGAGCGTCACCGCGGGGCCGGCGCTGTCCGACTGGATGGGCGCAGCACCGTAACTGGACACTTCGATGCCCGCCCCGCTTACTACGTCAGTCGTAAAGTAGTAGCCGTCATTGTTGGGCGAACCCGTAACGCGCACCCCCTCCTTGGCGCGAACAAAGCCCAAACCCCCTGCCGAGTCTTTGATGTCGTCGGACGGGTCAAAACTGATAGTCGATGCCGTGTAGGTCTGCGTCTCGCCTTCGACCGGGTTTGCCACCACTTTGGCCCCGTTGTTGCCGGTCGAACCGCTCACCTTCACCTGGTCGCCTTCGTCCAGCGCAATCAGTTTGCCGGCAAAATCCAGGATGCGATTGTTGGGCGCGCTCACGAAGCCGATGCTGTTGGCAGTGTAGGCCCAGCCCAGCAGCACGCGCCCGCCGCCTGTTTCCTCGTGCGCCTCGTAGCCGGCGGCGTCTTCATAGTAGCGGTCATCCAGGGAGGCAAACAGCCCCTTGCAGTAGAGCGTAGCCGCGTACTCTCCGCTCGCCCCGTCTACGCTCACACTGATGCCGCTGGCCTTGGCGCAGGCGTTCAGCACGGTCTGGCGCATAATTTCTGCGGCCTCTTTGGTGATCTCTCCGCCTGCTGAGTGCAGCGCGTCTTTGCGTCCATACTCGTTTGCGCTGTGGTTGTCCACCAGCCATCCCGTCAATCCGGTTTCGCTGCCGCCGTCGTCGCCGGTGTAGGAGTAGATCACGTTGATGGCATTGAACAGATTCTCGCTGCTCACGCTTACTGAGACATTGCCCAGCCGCAGCGAGATTTCTTCCACACGCCCGGCCCACGCCAGCCCGCCGGGGCCGTGAATCTCCACCCCGTAGCGCAGCCATCCGCGCAGCTTGTGCAGCACCAGTTCCGGCCCGCGCGCTTCAATTTCGGCGCTCTCATAGCCGCCGTCTACGTTAGCCCCAAACCGCAACACGTCCAGTTGCAGGCCCCCCGGCAAATTGACGGGCACACCGGCGCGGGTGCGGACGGCAACGGAGAAGTCGGTCACAGCCGCCCCCCGGCACGCTCCCGCGTCGCATCTACGTCTTCCCCGATATTCTCAATAGTTGCCGGTAAATCTTGCCAGTCTCCGGCATCCATTTGGTACGACAGAACGGCCTCACCAAAAAATAGATGCAGGTCACACGTGGCCCGCCCGGACAGAGCGCGCAGATTGGCTGCATCTGCGTTGGCGCGGCACACGATGGCTTGGAGGAATTCATGCGGATTCATCAGAACGAATACCTCCGCGGCCTGTGCCATGCCCTGACGCTCAATGTCTGCGTGATGGGGGCGCTCAAATTTGCCAGTGACCAGGTGAAATAAACAGCCTGCGCAGTGTTGGGCCACACCAGGAGCGGCAGCCCTTGCGGCGCAACTGCCGGCGTTTCAATGCCGCCGCTCGTGGCAATGTAGGCGCGGCCCGCCGTGGGGTCATCCACGATCTTGCTGCCGTTGGCAACTGAGGCCAGCACCTTGAGTTTGCGAAATGTGGCAGCCGGGAAGAAGGCAAAAAAGTCCGTTTCCACCGCGACGCTGGTAGGCGTGCGCCAGTCGAGCCGCAGCCGCATGGCCCCGAAACTGGTCGAGTACCCGCCCGGCGGCAAGGGGATCACGCCCAGGTCGGCCATGGCTGGAGACTGAAGCGGCAGATGTACTTCATCGCCCGTCCAGAGGGGGAAGACGCCGGTCGCGTCGTAGATGTTGGGACGCACGTACACGTCTGCCGTGCGCGCCCTGAAGCGTGCCAGCAGGTGAAAATCGTGCCCCCGCGCGGTCTGGAGCAATGTCTGCGACAAGTTGTATTGCTGGTTGTCCGTGCCCGTAAAAGCGCGCTGCACATACTGTCCATTGCTGCACGATGCGTCGGACAATACCGAGCCGCCGGCAGCCAGCGCCTGCTCAGCCTGCATCAAATAGCTGAACGCGGTCGGGTTGCTGAACGCGTTGCCGGCCATAAGAATCTGGTCATACTGCACAGCCGCGCCGGTGTTGTTCGTCAATTCCAAGATAAGCGGCGTGGGCAGATTGCCCTGCACGTCACCGGCGGCAAACTGGATAAAGCCATCCGCGCTGCCATCCTCGTGAAGCGAAACGGTCAGGCCCGCCGTGTTGTTTGTCCCGTTGCCATTGGTGGCCGGAATCTGCACGGGCGTTGTGCGCTCAAAGTGCGCCGCGCGCCGGATGGAGAGATTGATTGTCGGCGCGCGGTTGGGCCACAGGCGCAGCGTATCCTCCTGATCTTCCGGTCGATACTCGTACAACTCCGCCCGGTATGTGCCGGCGTCGCCGTCCCATTGCACTTGCAGAAAGATGGCCGGCCCGATGCCCCAACGCGTGCGCAGATTTGCCTTGTCCAGCAACAGGTCGAGCGCCGCGCGTCGCGCTTGCACCTGAGCCGTTGTGCTGCCGGTGATGTACAGCACCATCGTTTCGGCCACGTCGGGCGCAGGGCTGCCGGCCTGAAATTCCGGCGACAGCATGTCGTATTCTTCGACCTGATAGCCGTTGGCTGCCGTGAAGGTGATGGTCGTCGTGCCGTCCGTGACGCTGATTACGTGGGCCATATCAGCCGCCCCTCTGAATCAACTGCACGGCCCGCCGCGCAGCCTGCTCGGCCATCAGCTTGTCGTTGACGACAAATGTCTGGTTGACGACGGTCGAACGCTGCGCACGAGCACGCAGCCGCCGCGTGCTCGGCGCGTCATAGATGCGCGATCCGCCCGGCAGGTTGACCATTTCCGGCCCGTATTCGCCGGCCACTGTCCAGCCGCCGCGCCAGTTGGCCGTACCCAACGCGTTGCCGGGCAACTGCGGGCCGATGGGCGGCGTTGTCGTTGTGCTGCCGGTGGGCGGGGGCGGGGGCGCTTCACCCATGAACGTTTTCCAGCCGTTGTAGTAGGCCCACGCACCGGCCTTGCCTGCATCCTCCAGCGCGGCCTGGTTCTCTGGTATGCCGGTGGCCGTCACGACCGCCTGCGCCATGCCGCCGACTGCCGATGCCGCAGTGTTGGGGTCGCCAAAGCCTTGGCCGATAGCCGCAAATGCCGCCGCGCCCGCGCCCTTCATGGCGTCCGTTTCGCCGGCCTTGCCAAACACGCTCGCCAGCCCCGCACCTAACGCGTCGGCCTGCTCCTGCATGTTCTCGTCGGTGATGCCAAACAGGGACATGATGTTGGCCTTGCCCTGCGCCTCTTTCTGCTGCTGTTCGATGGCTGCCTGCACCGCGTCCTGGTTGATGAGGTCAAGATTCTGCGCGTTGGCAAAGAGCGACGAATCGTTCCAGGAATTCCTGAAGAGTTCCAGGATCACATTGGCGGGCAGGTTGGGGTCAATGCCGGCGCGCGCCGCCGCATCCTGCACGTCTACGTTGGCCCAATCGACGCCGTTCAGCACTTCGTCGGAGAGTTGGCGCAGATAGTCATCGGCAAAGTTCTGCGGGATGCCAAGCTCGGCCATGCGCATCTGGTCGCCCGTCACCTGGCTTGTCCCAAACAGGCCGGGCACGCTGCCCAGGGCGCTTTGAAACGCGCCGTTGACATTCTCTGCCGTTTCCGTAAACGCGGCTTCGGTCTGCTCGGCGGCCTGCTGCATGGCTGCCGTGCCCTTGCGCGTGAAGTCCTGCCAACCCAGCGACTCGGCTTGCGTTTTGGGGCCGTACTGCGCGGCCGGCGCTTGCGGAACCCACAGGCCCATTGCGCCTAGCGCGTTCTTGATGAAATCGGGGATTTCGGTCGTGCCTTCGGCAAAGCCGGGGATGCCGGCTTTGAGCAGCGCCTTGGTGTCAGGGTTGCTGAAGATGTGTGCGCCACGCCCGCCAAAATAGGCGAGCTCCGGCCCTTCCTCGCCCACAACAGCCCAGCCCCTGGCGGGGCCGCCTTTTGCGCGGTATACAACCTTGCCCGTTACGGGATCAATGTAAGATTCAGGGGCCGCCTGCGTTACATCGATGGGCGCTGTTCGCCCACTCGGTTTGCGCGGGAAATTGGCGTGCCCCGCGTGTTCCGTACCGTATTCGACAGTAGGAGCGTTGGCGAAGATGTTGATAGGGTTGGCGCTAAACCAGCCCTGAACGTCACTCCATAGGCCGCTTAAGACCGTGCCGGCCCAATCGCCAAAGAGGAGAAACGGCTTAAGAAATTCGCCGTTCAGGACGGAACGCAGCGCCAGTGGCGTGCCTTCTTCCCACACGCCAGGGATGCTTATATCTCCCCAATCGTAACTGGCAATATCATCGCCCATTGTCGCCAGCGCCGTAGGGCTGATGACGGCATTGACTTGCGCGGCCCACTCGCTGAGATTTAGCGCGGTCATCAGCCCGCCAACCGCGCCTTCTGACCAGCCGGCGTTAAGCAAAATGCGGCGCTGCTCGCCATCGTCGGTCGTCTGTACGGCAGCAATCAAACTGCCAATTGTGCCTTCTTTCCAGTCGGCCACTAACTGTACTGGCGGCAGATCGTCGGTCGTGTCAGCGTCGATGCTGATAACCTGCGCCTCGGCGTCAACCTTGAACAGACCGCCGTCTTTGGTGGTGAGCGTCGTCGCGGTGGCCGTCACATCCATCGTCAGCCCGCCGTCCGGCGTCTTGAGCGTCGTCACTTCGGGCGAGATTTTCACATCCAGCGTGTAGTCGCCCGCCGCCGCCAAGCCCTGGATGGCAACCAACCAAGGCGGCGCGCCTTTGTCGAGCAGGGGGCCAATCGCGGCGTCGATGCGCTCCATTGCGGCGGCGGCGCTTTGCAAGCCATCGGCGGTAAAACTGCCCAGCGTCGCACCCCAGTTCGCAATGCCGGCCTGAAATTCCGGCGCGGTGACAATGCCCACCAAAGCCGCCGCATAGGGTTGCGCCTCCTTGAACACACCGGACAGCAGGTCGCGGCCCAGCAGCCCGCCCATCTCCTGCAAGGTAGATAGCACCCCCGACATGGACGTAGCCGCCGCCTCGCCCGCGCCGCTGTACAGTCTCTCGGTGTCGGCCAGGATGGCTTCAATGGCAAAGCCGGCATCCACCGCGCCGTCGCTGATGGCCTTGGAAAGCTCCATCCCCGTCTTGCCGGTAGCCTCGCCCAGGATGCGCATCACATCAACGCCGGATTCGGTGAGTTGGTTGACCTCTTCCATGCTCAACCGGCCCTTGGTGCGAATCTGCCCCAGGGCGCGGCTGACGCGCTCCATTGATTCGCCGCCGGCCCCGGTTGCCGTGCTGAAATTGAGCATGGCCTGCGTCAGCCGTTGCGCCTCGGACGTGCTGAAACCGAGCGCCATTGACAGCCGAAACGCCTGCGCAACGTCCTCCTGTTTGAACGGGGATTCGATAGCGAGCTTTTGAATCCAACCCAGCAGCTCTTGGGACTTGCCCGCCGTTTGCGCCAAAGCCTCCTGCATCGACCCGGCCTGCCCGGTCAGCAGCGCCTCCTTCGCGGCCAGGGAGTTGATGGACGTGCCCAGCCGTTCGTAGGCCGCGTAACTGTCCAGCGCACCGCGCGCCGCATCCATCAGCCCGCTCGCCATGTTGCCAAACAGCGCCGCGCCGCCGACACCCGCGGCAATTTGCGCGACATTGCCTAAAGCCCCGCCGATGTTCTTCAGCGGGGCGGAAGCCTTGTCGATGCCTTCAACTATGATGCGGAGTTTGTAATCAGCCATGCACCTGATTCCGGGCAACAAAAAACGGCGCTGACCTGGAACCTCCGAAGAAGTCCATGTCAGCGCCGTGTGTCTACGTTTCACGCCGCGTCAGCCGGTGTGGTGGCCGGCCCTGCGTATATTCAACTGTCTACAGTATAAGGCGAAAGTAAGGTAAAGTCAACGAGTAGGGGCTATTCCTCTAGGGGGATCATCCCATCGAACGCGGCGGCAATGGCATCCAGTTCCGCCTGCATTGTCTGCATTTCGCGCACGGCCTGCTCGACCCCCAGGCCGTCATTCTCGTCAACCGCGTGCCGCAGCGCAGACGCGGCGATCTCGCTGCGTTCCACGGCCCGACGCATTGCGGCCTCAAATCGGTTAAACCTCTCTGATGGGCTGGCGGGATTGAACCACAGGTAAGCGCCGTCCAATTGGTCGGCTGTCTCCGTCGCCTGCACGCGCCAGCGGTTATCCTTCAAAACGCCGGGATCGTCCCGGTATTGCCCGGCAACATCAACCAGCGCATCCATTGCCGCTGCCGTCCATCGCTCATGGGCAAAGCGAAACAGGGCGACGTACTCAATCTCCGCACTGGACAGCAGCCATGTCGCTGCATCAGTGGGAGTCGCGTTGGTGGCAGCCGGCGGGAGGATGGGCGAGGCGGGAGCGACGGAATCGGATTGCCGGAAAACAGGGGTAGTGCAGCCCGCCAGGGCGAAAGCGAGTAGGAGAACAAAGCGCAGCATGGGCAAGTCCTTGATGT
>JAGPEO010000178.1 GCA_018056925.1 Phycisphaerae bacterium | reverse complement strand
TTGAGCCGGTTCGCAAGCTCAATACGCTTCCGGTTGTCGACCGCGATGTCGGGATCGAGGTAAACGTCGTCCTCGCGCGTCATCACTACCTGTGCCCCCACTTCGGTCAGGAATTCGCGCAGGAACTGCGCCACGCGCAGGTTGACGACCGCTTCCTCCAGGCCGGTCGGGCCGCGCTTCCAGTTCGGCCGATCAGAACGCCCGCCATGCCCGGGATCGAGCACGATCAGGACGTCTTGGAGATAGCAGGCGTAGGGCGGCAGCGGGAATTCGGGGTCAGGATGCGCCGTCCAGTCGTACGCAGCGGGCGGGGTAGTGACCGGGTCCGGTGGCGGCGGTAGCGGCGGAACTGGATCGGAGTGCTTGAAAACGCCGCTGAGCGCCAGCACGACCAGGACAGCGGCGGCGCCCCCCAGCGCAGCGGCGGCGTGCGTGCCATAGGGCATCAGCCTCCGTGCCAAACTGACTTCTTCCGTGGCGAGCTTCTTCAAGGCCGCAATGCACCAGGTTTTCCGCACGCTGTCGGCCAGCCCGTAGCCGGCCGGCCGGTGATCCGGTGATTCCCATCCGGAAGAAATTGTAAGGCGCGGCCTAACGAGGCGACAACCGCGAGGTTTCAACGCACTGGGGACGCATGATTTCCTCGGCGACGGGCATTGCCGAGCGTCGGACGGCCTTGTATAGTTAGTCACTCCGCCCCCCAGGAAGCGTCCGGGTGTTCCGGCGCGCGGGGCGGATAGTCGCCTAGCCCAACCCCTCCCTGCGAACGCCGCGTGCCGTAACGGGGCTGGCCGGATGGCGCGGCCAAATTCGGAACCATTGTATGACTGACCCAACTCTTCTTAGGAGAATTCAAGTAACTGATGAGGAACTCGATCGCGAGTTCCGGCAGGCCCTTGGCGAAAGCTACAGCCCTGAGGCCATAGACAAGCAACTCGGCAACGCCGTTCACGATTTCACTCCGAACGCCATCGTCAAGGCGCGCGTGGTCAACATCGCCGACCGCGAAGTGATCCTCGACATCGGCCTCAAGAGCGAAGGCATCGTGAGCCTGGACGAGTGGGATGATCCTTCCCAGGTCGACGTCGGCGATGAAATCGAAGTGCTCGTCGAAGAAGTCGAGTCCGAAACCGGCATGGTGACGGTTTCCAAGCGCCGCGCCGACCGCATCCTTAACTGGAAGCGCATCGTCGAAACCACTCACGAAGGCGACACCGTCAAGGGCCGTTGCCTGCGCAAGATTAAGGGCGGCCTGCTGGTCGACATCGGCGTTCCGGTCTTCCTGCCTGCCTCGCAGGTGGACATCCGCCGGCCGGCCGACATCGGCGAGTTCATCGACAAAGACATAGAAGCCAAGATCCTGAAGATCGACGAGGAGCGGCGCAACATCGTTATCTCGCGCCGCAAGCTGATTGAGGAAGAGCGCCAGCGTGCCAAAGAGCGGCTCATGTCCGAAATCGCCGTCGGACAAATCCGCAAAGGCACCGTCAAGAACATTGCCGATTTCGGCGCGTTCGTCGACCTCGGCGGCATCGACGGCTTGCTGCACATAACCGACATGTCGTGGGACCGCATCGAGCACCCCAGCCAGATGCTCAAGATCGACGAGGAAATCGAGGTCAAAATCCTCAACATCGACCGCGACAAGGAAAAAATCGCCCTCGGCCTCAAGCAGAAGGAAGAGAACCCCTGGGAGCGCGTGGCCGAGCGTTACCCGGTCGGCGGCCGCGTAAGGGGCGAAGTCGTCAACATCATGAATTACGGGGCGTTCGTGAAGCTGGAGCCGGGCGTCGAAGGTTTGGTCCACATCTCCGAGATGAGCTGGACGCGCCGCATCAATCATCCGTCCGAGGTGGTCGCGCTGGGCGATCAGATCGAGGTGGTCATCCTCGAAGTGAACAAGGAAAAGCAGGAAATCTCGCTCGGCATGAAGCAGACCGAGATCAACCCCTGGACCACGGTCGCCCAGAAGTACCCGCCGGGCACGGTGGTCGAGGGCGCCGTCCGCAACCTCACGAACTACGGCGCGTTCGTCGAGATCGAGGAAGGCATCGACGGCCTGCTGCACATTTCCGACATGAGCTGGACCAAGAAGGTCAGCCACCCGTCGGAGATGGTCAAGAAGGGCGATCGCCTGCGGTGCGTCGTGCTGAGCGTGGATCAGGACAAGATGCGCGTCGCCCTGGGCCTCAAGCAGATGACCGAGGACCCGTGGATGCGGGCCGTCCCGGATCGTTACCAGCCCGGCATGGTCATTCGCGGCAAGGTCACCAAGATCACCAACTTCGGCGTCTTCGTGGAGTTGGAGCCCGACCTCGAGGGCTTGTTGCACGTTTCCGAGCTGGCCGATCACAAGGTCGAGAGCCCGCAGGACGTGGTCAAGATCGGCGACGAAATCGACGTCAAGATTCTGCGCGTGGACACGATCGAGCGCAAAATCGGTCTTTCGAAGAAGCGCGCCGATTGGGCCGGCGAAGCCGGGCACGAAGAGGAAGCCCCGCGCAAAGAGCGCAAGCGCCGCGGCGGCCTGCACGGGCCGGGCGAAGGTTTCCTGGGCGAAATCGACGACGTGCTGTTCCACAAGCCCCAGCAGGAACCGCCGCCGCCACCGCCGCCCGCACCGGAGCAGCCATAAGAAGTGCGGTGTGCACACTAGCGTGCCACTGCTCTTGAGCAGTGCACCACTGATGACGTAACCAGAACGGGCCGCGCGTCAAAAAACGCGCGGCCCTTATCATTCAAGCTCTTCGCCTCCGCAGGCGCTACGGCCCAATACTCGCCGCAATAACGTGACGAACCAACTAAATTGGTAGACGAGCTTATGAGCCGCCAGTCGCGGCCAACTATCCGCCGACCGCCCTGCCGGACGCAACCCAGGGCGCGCTTTCGGCCTGCGCCGCTTCCAGAGCATCGGCCAGTGTGGAGTCAGTCAAGCCGCCGCGGATATGTGACTGCACGTACGAAATGGCGGCCGCCAGCTCCGGCCCGTACCCGCCATGGACAGCGCGCGGATCACCCAAATCCAGTAGCGCGAGCATGGGAATCTGCGCCGGCGGACGGGCCGGAAGATAACGCGGCGCGGCCGAGTCTTCAGTCGTGCACACCAGCCCCGCGCCCGCCAAGCGGTCCAGCAGCGTCTGTACGTTCGCACCCGGCAGACGCAGGCGGGCCGCAACCTCGTCGAGTGTGACCGGCCCGCGCCCTTCCTCGTATGGCTGCGCGACCGCAATGGCCGCGGCCAGCACGTCCGACGGTCCAAGCACGGTGCGCTCCGCCAGCTCCAAGCGCCGCATGCCTTCAACGTTCACGGCCGTATGCGCCAACTCAGCGCCGAACAAGAGTATCAGCCACGAGCAGTAGAGCCACAGCAGGAATAGCGGCAGCACGCCCAGGACGCCGTACAGGTTTCCTTTCAGCACGAGCCGGTCGACGTATAAGCCGAAGGCCCATTTGGCCACCAGCCATAGCACGGTTGCGACCGCCGCCCCGCCAATGGCCGATGCCCAGCGAACGCTCGTATTAGGCAGCAGCTTATATACAGCGGCCAGCACGAGCACTGCCACGACGATCGGCCCGGCCCAGCCGACCGCGACCAGCAACCACGGCAGCCCGGAGCCAAGCTTGAACATGTCAATTGCCTTCTGTCCCAGGTAGGACGCGGCTGCGAGCGTGATCGGTCCCAACGTGAGCACTGACCAATACAACAGCAGGCGACGCGCCACTGACCGGCTGCGGGCCGCGCCAAAGATGCGGTTGAGCGATTGCTCCAGCGAGGAGAGCAAACCCACCGCCGTCCAAATCAACAGTACTGCCCCGATCGGGCCAATGCGAGCGAAGGTAAGCTTGCCCTCGACGCCGGTAACGATGCGTTCGATCTCGTCCGCCACATTGATGACCTTGCGCGGGCTCGACTCGGCGGCCTGGCTCTCGGGCGCCGCCGCGGCTATGGCTTCCGGCCCCGCGAGCCCTGCCTCCTCGCCGTCCTG
This sequence comes from Phycisphaerae bacterium, assembly GCA_018056925.1. Lineage (GTDB taxonomy): Bacteria > Planctomycetota > Phycisphaerae > UBA1845 > Fen-1342 > JAAYXS01. The sequence continues at coordinate 3,848 of JAGPEO010000178.1, read as the reverse complement.
CACGGCCGCGATTTCGGCGAAACCAGAAGCTTTGAGGAACTTCCGCAGACTCTGCTTGCTGTCCTCGACGGTCCCCAGTGACTTGGCGACAAGCAAAGCCAGCACCAGTACCGGTATCAACGTGAAGATCGTGCGGTAGCACAGCGCGGCGCTCATCCCCATGACATCGTGCTCGCGCAGCCGCCGGGCACAGAAGCGCCACAGAGCGAACTGAAAGCCGACCAGGCGCGCCCAGCGGCTGAGCGTCTGATCCGGCGTCTCGAAAAAGTTCTCCAGCCGCTTCCGGGAACTAGCGCTCATGACTCCTCCTCGCGTGCCGTGGCCTCCCAGCGCTGCGTGGCAGCTTGACGCGAACGGTCAGGGCTTCTTCTCCTGACCGCCCAAGCCCTTCAGAAAACCTTCAAGCTGCTTGACGGGCTCTTTCAGCAGGACATCCTTGAGCAGCGCCTGCACGTCCACCTTGGAAAAGTCCAGCCGCGGCTTCTCGCGCGTGCCCAGGATCGGAAGTTCCACACGCGTGCCGCGCAGCCTCTCGGCATACTCTTGCGTCGGTCCCTTGGCGCCCAGCCGGTCGAGCAGCGGCGCCCGCAATGGGATCGACACCACTAGTTCGAGCGTATCATCCAGGCCGACTGAGCCGCGGAACTTCAGGTCGAAGTCGCCGGGAAAGACCAGCGTGAAATCATCGTACCGGATGCGTCCGTCCTTCATCACGAAATCGAGCGCGCCGACCTCCACGGGATAGGCCCTGCTCCCGTCCATGCCGCCCAACGCCAGCAGCTCGGCGGCCAAACCGCCCGGTTGCATCTTCATCTTGCTGAGATCCAGCCGCCCTTGGGCCGTGCCGCGCTGCTTGATCGAGTCGCCGAGCGGCACGGAAACGTCCTGCAAGCCCAGGTTCACGCGGCCCTCAATGTTTGCGACGTGCAGGAATATGGGGTTGATTCGGCTCAGTAGCTGGGCGCCCATTTCCTTCGTAACCGGCACGTTCTCCAGCAGACTGGTTTTACCCGGCATCTGAAGAGTCGGGTCCGCGGGCTGGAAATCGATCACCGCACCAAGGTTAACCTTGCCGTCGCCGGCCGGAATCGTGGTGTTGGGCACGGTCAGACGGCCATCCTTCAGCGCGGGCGCGAGCTGCGCCGCACCCATCCTGACGCCGTATAACTCGGCCGAGGCCCAGGTCACGCCCGCTCCAGTGCTCAGGTCGCGGAAACCGGGCTGGGTTTTGGCGCACGCCGGCCCGGTGATCTTGAATTCACTGGCGCTGTTGCCCGCGATGATGACGGTGTCTGCAGTGGCCGGCGTCAGCTTGTGCAGTAGAGCAGTCACCGCCTCCCAGGACGCGGAATACCGCCCTTGCAGATTCAACTGGCAATCTCCGGTGTACTGCGCGATGGTGCCGGCGATTTCGGCGGTCAACGCTTTCGAAGCCAGGCTGCACTTGTCGATTGTTATGGATTGCTTGTCCTGGTCGAGCTTCACGTCGTAGGTAAGCTTTACATCGCCGTCCGCCAGGGCCTTGCCGTCCAGGCGGGCATTCTGAACCAGCCACTCGCCGCCCAGCGTCAGCGGCCGCGCCTCGGCGGCCGGCCTGATGCTGGTCTGCGCCTGCACTGCACCGTCCAGACGGCGCCCGGCGCTGGCGTAACGCAGGCCTTCCACCGTTGCCCGAATGCCGACATCGATTTGTACATCGTTGACCCGTTTGAAGTCGACAGTTCCGCTGGTGTTACCTGCCAGCTCAAGCGCACCCAGGTCGAATACCTGGCCGAGTTCTTGCTGCAGCCGGCCCAAGTCGGCCTTGAACGCGGCGTGCAAATCGTTGGCCGGCCCGCTGGCTTTCAGTTGCATAGAGCTGGCCGTCAACTCCACGCCGCGCACTTGAAGCCCCCTGCCGCTCTCCAGAGCCGAGTCCAAGCTGAATTGCACCGGGTCGAGCCGGATGGGTTTGTCACTGCCGCGCGCCGCCACGTCTTTCAGCGACAGCTTGGCGCTCGCTTTGGGTTCCGCGCCGCCCTGAATCGTCAAATCCGCCAGCTCCAGCCTCCCGGCCGTCAGTTCCACGCCTTCTTTGACGTTCAATAATTCCGGGACAGCCCGGCCGAGCTTGGCCAGGTCGATTTCGGCTTGTGCGCGCATCGTGAAATCAGGAACCGCCACGGGCTTCCCGCTCAGCGCCGCGGTGACAAGCTCATCCACCGTAAAGTTCGACGGCTGATCGGAGCCTCGATACGCAAGTTCGGCCTGCGCCTGTCCGGCCTCACCGGCCAGGTTGAGATTGGCGGCAAGCTGGTTGTCCGCCCAGCGAACCTGCCCTTTCAGCTCCGCGTTTATGGGCGTCGCATTGGCCGCCGCCCGTTGCTCGCTTTGCAGCCCAGCCACGGCGATGGTGAAGCGGCCGTCCAGCGTGCCGGAGTCGAGCTTGGCATCGACATCGACGTTGAGTCCGCCTTGAAGGCCGGGCTGGCCTGCCAGGGCGGCCAGCGGTCCGATTTGCACGCTACGGTCCGAGCTGAGGCGGAGATCGCCGCTTGCGTTCCGCGGGTCCAGCTTGCCCTGCGTGAGCAATCGACGAACCGCCGCCTCGCCCGCGAGTTTGGAGCCATCCGCCAACGTGAGCGCGAATTTGGCGCCGACTTCATTCAGCGTCTTGAGGTCCACTTGGCCATCGAGCTCGGTCATGTCGTACGGTGCTGCTCCCGGGCGCACTACTTTGACGGCGCCGTTCTTCACAATCAGGCGGCCCTCCGGCGCTGGCAGCTCGCCGGCCGGCTTCGGCGGCGTCGGCCGGCGTGGCTCAAAAGCCTGCGCAAGCGTGAGTTGCCCATCGCTGTTTTGTTCGATAATAAGAGCGGGCGAGTCGAGCGTAATCTCGCCGAACGCCATGGTGGACGTGATCAGCCGCCACACGCCGGCCTCGGCCACCACGCGTGGAATGTGCACCACCTGTTGCTGCTGCGAATCCATGACGCGCAGGCCGTGGATCGCGATCGGCCCGCCCCATGACAGGTGAAGCTGGTCGACTTGCAGCTTGCCCTGCAGATCGCTGTTCACCGCGCCCAGGATGCAGTTGTAAACCGCCGGAGTTGATGCGATGGTTGGTGCAAAACCCACCAGCGCCGCCAACAACACGAGAACGATCAGCAGGCTGATCGCGAGCCGGCGCTTCCACCGCGCGTGCTGCCTTGGCGCCGCCGCCGGTGCGGACGAAGCCGAAGGTTGCGGGCCCGTTTTGGCGACATCTTCCGGATTTCGCTGGGGATCGGGTGATTGCGGCATGGCTTAGCTCCTTCGCCCGGGCGGGCTGGCTCCCGAGAAAATCGTCGGCCCAACACTGGCCAATGATACTGGCGCCGCAGTCGATGCGGTCATTTTCCCGCACCAATTTGCTCTTCGCCTATAGCGGCCTGACACCTGTAGACGTCCGGATGCCGCGCCAGCGCTCGCGCCGCGGTGCACAGGGTGTCTGCGACCGGTTTTGGCAGGACGGGCGATCCGCTCTGGCGACCGGCCCTCACCTTCTCAATATGCCAGTCCCACATCTCGCGGGCCGCATTTTCGCCGCCGGCAAACTGGGCCAGGTGCAGTCCGCTGGCCGTGATAACGGCCGCGGTCTGCGCCCCATCTCCGCCGGGCAGCACCAGCAAGCGATTCAACAAGCCGCGCGCCCGGCGCAACAGAACCGCCGTGCGACACAAGTAAACCAGCGTTCGCAGCATTCGTTCGCGCTCCCGCGCCTCTTCCGGGTTTGAGCCCAGCGCCTCGAACTCCGCTACAATCTGCGCAACGTCCTCGGTCGGCTGACCGGCCAGCAGCGCATCCCGCCGCGCGAGCCGCCGCTGGTA